>JBOGEN010000116.1:0-10199 GCA_050743265.1 Actinomycetes bacterium | reverse complement strand
CGACCGCCCCGACGACGGCCTGAGGGCCGTGCCGGTGCGGGCGGTCGGACCGGGCACAGCGGTCATGCTCGCAACGCCGCGGGCGTTCTCCGCCGCTGACACGCCGCACGCGGCCGACGCCAGAAGTCGGCCGCGCCGGACGAGCCGGGAGCAATCCGTCGCAACCCGGGCCCGACCCGCGAGGGGCGTGGGCTTCCCGTCAGCCGGAGGTCATCACCGTGCGCATCAGCCCGGCGGTCTCGCTCGGGGTCCTGCCGACCTTGACGCCGGCGGCCTCGAGCGCCCCCTTCTTGGCCTGGGCCGTACCGGACGAGCCGGAGACGATCGCGCCCGCGTGCCCCATCGTCTTGCCCTCGGGAGCGGTGAAGCCCGCGACATACCCGACGACCGGCTTGCTCACGTGCTCCCTGACGTAGTCGGCAGCGCGCTCCTCCGCGTCGCCGCCGATCTCGCCGATCATGACGATCGCGTCGGTGTCCGGGTCGGCCTCGAACGCGGCCAGCGCGTCGATGTGCGTGGTGCCGATGACCGGGTCACCGCCGATACCGACGCAGGTGGAGAAGCCGATGTCGCGCAGCTCGTACATCATCTGGTAGGTCAGCGTCCCCGACTTCGAGACGAGGCCGATCCGCCCGCCCGCGGTGATGTCGGCCGGGATGATGCCCGCATTCGACGCGCCGGGGCTGATCAGACCCGGGCAGTTGGGCCCGATGATGCGGGTCGTACCCGCGTTCTGCGCGTACTGGAAGAAGTTCGCCGTGTCGTGCACCGGGATGCCCTCGGTGATGACCACGGCGAGCGGCATGCCGGCGTCCACGGCCTCGTACACCGCCGCCTTGGCGCCCTTCGGCGGGACGAAGACGACCGAGACATCCGCCCCGGTCTCCTTCATCGCCTCGCCGACGCTGCCGAACACCGGCAGCGACGCACCGTCGAAGTCGACCTTCTCGCCTGCCTTGCGGGGGTTGACCCCGCCGACGATGTTCGTGCCCGAGGCCAGCATGCGGCTGGTGTGCTTCTTGCCCTCGGACCCGGTCATGCCCTGGACGATGACCTTGCTGTTCTCGGTGAGGAAGATAGCCACAGCGATGCCCTACTTTCCCGCGGCAGCGAGCTCGGCGGCCCGGCCGGCCGCATCGTCCATGGTGTCGACCATCGTGATCGCGTCGGCTCCGCGCGCGATCGCGTCCGCGAGGATCCGTCGGCCCTCGTCGGCGTTGTTGCCGTCGAGGCGGACGACCAGCGGCTTGTCGATCGTCTCCCCGCGGCTCTGCAGCAGGTCGATCGCGGACACCACGCCGTTCGCGACCGCGTCACAGGCGGTGATGCCGCCGAAGACGTTGACGAACACGCTCTTCACGTCCTCGTCGCCCAGCACGATGTCGAGGCCGTTCGCCATGACCTCGGCCGAGGCCCCGCCGCCGATGTCGAGGAAGTTGGCCGGCTTGACCCCGCCGACCTTCTCCCCCGCGTACGCGACGACGTCGAGGGTGCTCATGACCAACCCGGCACCGTTGCCGATGATGCCCACCTGGCCGTCGAGCTTGACGTAGTTGAGGTCGAGCTCCTTGGCCTTGCGCTCGAGCGGGTCGCCCGCATGCTCGTCCGCGAACGCGGCGAACGTGTCGGGGTGGCGGAAGTCGGCGTTGCCGTCCAGCGTGACCTTGCCGTCGAGCGCGACCACCTTGTCGTCCGGCGTACGCACGAGCGGGTTCACCTCGACCAGGGTGGCGTCCTCCTCGACGAAGACCCTCCAGAGCTGCTGGACGATCTCGACGGCCGCCTCGGCCACGTCGGCCGGGAACGCGGCCTTCTCGACGATCTCGCGCGCCTTCGTCGCGTCCACACCGGCGATCGCGTCGACGGCCACCTTGGCGAGCGCCTCGGGCTTCTCGACGGCGATCTGCTCGATCTCGACGCCGCCCTCGACCGAGGCCATCGCGAGGAACGTGCGGTTCGCCCGGTCGAGCAGGAACGAGAAGTAGTACTCCTCGGCGATCTCGGACGCCTCCGAGATCAGGACCTTGCGGACCTCGTGCCCCTTGATCGTGAGCGCGAGGATGTCGCGCGCACGCTGCTCGGCCTCCTCCGGGGTCTTCGCCAGCTTGACGCCACCGGCCTTGCCCCGGCCGCCGGTCTTCACCTGCGCCTTCACGACCACGGGGCCGCCGGCCTCTGCGGCGGCGGCCCTGGCCTCCTCGGGGGTCTCGGCCACCTGCTGCCAGGTGACGGGCACTCCATGCGCGGCGAAGAGCTCCTTCGCCTGGTACTCGAACAGATCCACGGGTGTTCGTCCTTGTCGTCGGGTCCCAGCTGCGGTCACGACGCCGCGCGGCGCACAGGCGACTCACCCGGCCACGGCAGGTCCGCGGGCAGGGTAACCCGGCCGGGGGAAGCCCCAGGAACCCGCCCGGAGCAGGAGGTCACGGCTCTGGTAGCGCCAAACGTCGGACGCGGCCCCTCCCCGGACCCTCAGCCGGTGGCCCGCTCCGCCTCGTCCCCCACGTGGGCCCGAACCCACTCGACGATCTCCTTCGTCGTCGCCCCGGGGGTGAAGACCTTGGCCACGCCGATCTCGCGCAGCAGCGGGATGTCCGCCTCCGGGATGATCCCGCCTCCGAACACCACGATGTCGGACGCGTCACGCTCGGCGAGCAGCCCGACCACCCGGCGGAACAGGGTCATGTGCGCGCCGGAGAGCACGGACAGGCCGACGGCGTCCGCGTCCTCCTGGACGGCCGCCTCGACGATCTGCTCAGGGGTCTGGTGCAGCCCGGTGTAGATGACCTCGACGCCGGCGTCGCGCAGGGCCCGGGCGACCACCTTGGCTCCCCGGTCGTGACCGTCGAGGCCCGGCTTGGCCACGACGACGCGGATGGGGCCGGCGGCACCCATGGCGGCCTCCTGAGGTGGTCTTCTGAGGTCCCGGGCAGCGTAGCCGACACGAGCGTCCAGGCCGGCGGACGGCGGGGCCTCGCCGTGGGGACGAACGGGGACGATCCGCAAGGGTGTCTCGCCGGGCACCCCGTCCGTCGCACCGGAGCCCGGACCTCGACCACCCGGCCTCATCGCCGGCATCGTGCTCGTGCGAGGATGCCGCCACGTGACGCTGCCGGTTCGCCTGCGACGACCTGGGTCGCGGACGACTGGCCGGGCACGGGTCGGGGACGCAACCCGGTTCGTGGGGGGTACCCCCCGTTCGGGATGACTAGTCACTATGGGCTATGGTTCGGGCGGCTATCGGGTCCCCGATCGGAAAGCTTCCCCTCGTGCACGCTGCTCCCCTGCCGCCCAGCTCAGGCGGGCGTCATCGACGCACGCGCCACCGCCGCCCCCGTCAGCGCCCCATCGGTATGCCACTCGTGGCTGTCGCAGGCGTCCTCATGGCCGCACCGGCAGGTGAGATGGCCATGGCGGCCAACGAGGCCGACGAGAACCCGGTGGGCGCCGACACCCAGAGCGTGGCCGCCGCCCCGGTCCCGGACGCGGCAAGCGAGAACCAGATGCGTGACGACCAGGCCGACGTGGCCCGGCAGGAGGCCAGCCAGCGCCTCGAGGCCGCGCGCCTGGAGCGGCTGCGTGAGCTGAGGGAGCAGCGCCGCGAGGCACGCGAGCGTGCCGCACGTGAGCGCCGCCGCGAGCGGATGCAGCAGTGGGTGCTGCCACTGCACGGCTTCGAACTGAGTGCCAACTTCGGGGAGAGCAGCGGGCTCTGGTCGAGCACGCACACCGGCCAGGACTTCGCCGCCGACGAGGGCACGCCGGTACAGTCCGTGAGCTCTGGCGAGATCATCTCAGCGGGCTGGGACGGGTCGTACGGGTACAAGATCGCCATCGAGCACTGGGACGGCACCGTCACCTGGTACTGCCACCTCTCCGAGATCTCCCAGGCCAGCGGCACGGTCGTGCCCGGCGAAATGATCGGCCGGGTCGGCATGACCGGCAACACCACCGGTCCGCACCTGCACCTCGAGGTGCACCCGGGCGGCGGCGGCCCCATCGACCCGCTGTCGTTCCTCAGCGCGCGGGGCGTGCTCTAGCCGGTCCCGGAGCCGGCGGCTCTGCTCGCCGGGCCCGCTCGAAGGTGGCCGCGGAGGGTCAGATCTTCTCCACGGGGGCGTACCGCAGCAGCAGGCGCTTCACCCCGGACGCGCCGAAGTCGATCGTCGCCTCGGCCTTGTCGGCCGCCCCAGCCGTGGAGACCACGGTGCCCAGCCCGAACGTGTCGTGGGTCACGCGGTCACCCGGCGAGAGTGACACCACCGCGCGGCCCGCCCCGGCACGCCCGGTCGGACGCGTCGCGGCCGCCAGCATCGCCGTCGGAGGGGCGGACGCCGAAGCCTCGCGGCGCCAGTCGACGAGCTCGGGGGGTAGCTCCTCGAGGAACCGGGACGGCGGGTTCCACTGCGGCTGGCCCCAGGCGCTGCGGACCAGCGCGCGGGACACGTACAGCCGCTGCTCTGCACGTGTCAGCCCCACGTAGGCCAGCCGGCGCTCCTCCTCCAGCTCCTTCGGCTCGCCGAGCGCGCGCATGTGGGGGAAGACGCCGTCCTCCATGCCCGTGAGGAAGACGACGGGGAACTCCAGGCCCTTCGCCGTGTGCAACGTCATCAGCGTGACGACGCCCTGGTGGTCCTCGCCCTCGGGGATCTGGTCGGCGTCCGCGACGAGCGCGACCTGCTCGAGGAAGTCGGCCAGGGTGCCCTCCGCGTTCGCCTCCTCGAACTCGCGGGCGACGGCGAGCAGCTCCTCGACGTTCTCCACCCGCGTCTCGTCCTGCGGGTCGTTGGACTCGCGCAGCTCGCGGAGGTAGCCCGTACGGTCGAGGACGGCCTCGAGCACCTCGGCGGGCGGCATGCCGTCCGCGACGAACGAGCGGAGCTCGGCGAGCAGGTCCGCGAACTGCCTGACCGCGTTGAGCGACCGGGTGGCCAGGCCGTACGCCTCCTCGCAGCGGGCGACCGCCTGCCCGAAGGGGATGCGCTCGGCGGACGCGAGCGCCTCGATGCAGGCCTGCGCCCGGTCGCCGATGCCACGCCTCGGCGTGTTGAGGATGCGGCGCAGCGAGACCGTGTCGTCCGGGTTGGCCAGCACCCGCAGGTACGCGAGCGCGTCACGCACCTCGCGCCGCTCGTAGAAGCGCACACCACCGACGACCTTGTACGGGAGGCCGACCCGGATGAACACCTCCTCGAACACGCGGGACTGAGCGTTCGTCCGGTAGAACACGGCGACCCGTCCAGGAGTGGTCTCGCCGGCGTCGGTGAGCCGGTCGACCTCCTCGGCGACGAAGGACGCCTCGTCGTGCTCGCTGTCGGCGACGTACCCGACGAGGGGCTCGCCGGCGCCGGCGTCCGACCAGAGGTTCTTGGCCTTGCGGTCCCTGTTGCGGGCGATGACCGTGTTGGCGGCGGTGAGGATCGTCTGGGTGGAGCGGTAGTTCTGCTCGAGCAGGATCGTGCGGGCGTTCGGGTAGTCCTCCTCGAACTGGAGGATGTTGCGGATCGTCGCCCCCCGGAACGCGTAGATCGACTGGTCCGCGTCGCCCACGACGCACAGCTCGGCCTGCGGCACGGCTGGGCCGGACGCCTCGCGGACGAGCTCGCCGTCCACCGTCCGCTTCTCCGCCTGGCCGGCGGCCCCGCCCACGAGCTCGCGGACGAGCACGTACTGGGCGTGGTTCGTGTCCTGGTACTCGTCGACGAGGACGTGGCGGAAGCGGCGCCGGTAGTGCTCGGCCGCCTCGGGGAAGGCCTGCAGCAGGTTGACCGTCGTCATGATGAGGTCGTCGAAGTCCAGGGCGTTGGCCTCGCGCAGGCGCTGCTGGTACATGGCGTACGCCTCGGCGAGCACCTGCTCGACGTGGGTCTTCGCCCTCGCGGCGAACGTCTCGTGGTCGACGAGGTCGTTCTTCAGCGTGGACACCTGGTTCGAGAACGAGCGCGGCGGGTAGCGCTTCGGGTCCAGGTCGAGCTCCCGGCACACCAGGGACATCAGGCGCTGGGAGTCTGCGGCGTCGTAGATCGAGAAGGACGAGGTGAAGCCGAGCCGCTTGGCCTCGCGGCGCAGGATGCGCACGCACGCCGAGTGGAACGTCGACACCCACATGATCTTCGCGCGGGGCCCGACGAGCGTGCCGACCCGCTCCTTCATCTCGCCTGCGGCCTTGTTCGTGAACGTGATCGCTAACACCGAGCCGGGATGCACGTCACGGGCGGCCAGCAGGTAGGCGATGCGGGCGGTCAGCACCCGCGTCTTGCCCGATCCGGCGCCGGCCACGATGAGCAGCGGTCCGCCCTCGTGGACGACGGCTTCGCGCTGCTGCGGGTTCAGGCCGTCGAGGAGCCTCTCGGGGTCGACGACCGGGCGGGGCCGCGCCGGAGCCTCCGCTCCGTCACCTGACGAGCCGGGCTGGTCGTCACCGGATCTCCCGCTCAGCGACCCCCGCGAGGAGCCGCCTGAGCCGGGGAGCGGAAGGTCGTCGAAGAGCGTGGACATCGCCGCCGAGTCTAGGCGGCGGAAACGACGCCCAGGCCGACCGCGCGGGGCGGTCGGCCTGGGTGCCGCTGCCGAGACGCCTCAGCGCCCGGCTCGGTGGTGCCTAGTTGTAGTACGAGGTCTCGGCCCGGGCACCCGGCCGCGAGAAGCTCATGTGGACGTGGTTCCGGTGGCACATGGTGTCGTAGGACGAGCTGGTGTACCTCGTGAGGCAGGAGTTGTACTCGGTCCAACCGGCACCGCCGCCGCGCTTCGGGTCGTACGCGCGCCACATCTGCCCGTTCCAGATGATGTACATGATCCCGGTGCGTCGGGTCATCGCGTAGGAGTTGCCGTAGGTGTCCGTCCGCTTGAGCCAGTGGATGAAGTTCCATCCACGCGCCCGCTGCGTGGTGTTCCGCGCGTTGACCATCCAGTCGATGGCGCGACCCTCGTGGTGCTCGCTCAGGCTGCCGCCGCAGGACCGGGAGATGTTCGTGCTCTGCGTCCCGTACGTCCGGTTGAGCAGGCCGACGATCCGCTTCGGCCCCGGCTTGGCCGTGGGGTTGCAGGTCGTGGCCGGCTGGTAGTCCGCCAGCTTGTCGATCGCGCGGCCGTACGACGAGGGGTTCGGGAGCGGCGTCCCCGCGGAGGCGGGCAGTGCGGACGCCGACACGGCGACGACGCAGAGCAGGCCGAGCACGGACAGGAAGCTGGAGCGGCGCGATCTCATGTCTGTGTGGTCGGCCCGTTGGGCGGTCACCTTGAGCGACCCGCTCTGCGGCCTCGGACGGCGCTTCGCCCGAATCGGACGCCCCGGCGCATCGGCCACCGCCTGTCGGGCCTTCTGCCGCGACAGCGAGCCCGGCCCCGAGATCGCGCCGGGTGGCCGGACGTCACTGCCTAGGATGGCGCCCGGCAGAGGGAGGGGACGTGGAGGACCAGGACGTGGAGCGGGTGCTCGTCGTCACGGCGCACCCGGACGACCTCGACTTCGGGGCCGCGGGCACGATCGCCACCTGGACGGACGCCGGCCTGGCGGTCTCGTACTGCGTGATCACCGACGGCGACGCGGGCGGGTTCGACCCTGACGTGCCACGGGTGGACATCCCGGGCATCCGGCGCGCCGAGCAGCAGGACGCGGCCAAGTGCGTCGGCGTGTCCGACGTCCGCTTCCTCGGCTACCCGGACGGGCGGCTCGAGGTGAGCCTGGGGCTGCGCAGGGACATCTCCCGGGTGATCCGCCAGGTGCGTCCGCACCGGGTGGTCACCCAGAGCCCGGAGCGGAACTGGGAGCGCATTCACGCCAGCCACCCGGACCACCTGGCCGCCGGCGAAGCCGTGCTCTGCGCGGTCTACCCGGACGCCCGCAACCCGTTCGCGCATCCCGAGCTGGCCGACGAGGGGCTCGAAGCCTGGACGGTGCCGCAGACCTGGATCATGTCCGGCCGGCCCGACCGGTTCGTGGACGTGACCGACGTGCTCGACCGCAAGCTGGCCGCGCTGCGTGCCCACGTGAGCCAGACCGCCCACATGGACGACCTGGACGGGTTGATCCGGGGCTGGCTGGAGCGCAACGCCCGGGCCGGTGGGCTCCCCGAGGGTCGGCTCGCCGAGGCCTTCCAGGTCGTCTCGACCGAGTGAGCCGCGCGCCCCGGGGGCCGGGGGCCGGGGCTGCGCGGACGCGCCTGGCGGGCCCAGCAGCGCTAGCCCCAGCAACGTCAGGCCCAGCAGCGCTAGCCCGAGCGCGCTAGGTCCAGAAGACCGCGACCCCGACGTTGAGCAACGTCAGCCCGCCGATGGCGAAGTAGACGCCCTCGCTGATGGTCGCCCTGCTCCGGTTGACCCAGACGAGCACGAGGATCACGAGCAGCACGACACCCTTGACGGCGATCTTGGCGTGGTCGACGTCGGGGGCGTCCCCGCGTACCGGGACGAGCAGCGCGCCGGTGACCAGCTGCGTGAGCGCCCCATGCACCATCGCCGGGACGACCCTGCGCTCGGTCGCGCTCATCTGCACCAGGAAGCCCCCGAGCAGGCTCGCCATGCCGACGAGGTGCAGGAACAGGAGGGCGAGGCGCAGGGTCTCCATCAGGCTCCTTGACGCGCGGGTGGGCAGACGACCGGCCGGTCACGGTAGTGCAGCCGTCCCGGCGACCTCGGGCCAGGCCTCGTGACGCCTCGGGCCAGGCCTCGGGCCAGGCCCCCGGCTGGCCTCAGACCAGGCGCCGGTCTGACGCCCAGCGCGTCAGCTCGTGCCGGTTGGAGAGCTGGAGCTTGCGCAGCACCGCGGACACGTGCGTCTCCACGGTCTTCACGGAGATGTGCAGCGAGCGGGCGACCTCCTTGTACGCGTACCCCCGCGCGATGTGGCGCAGCACCTCGCGCTCGCGCGGAGAGAGCCGGTCGAGCTCCTCGTCGAGCGGCGGCACCGAGGTGGACGAGAACGCGTCGAGGACGAACCCGGCCAGCCGAGGGGAGAACACGGCGTCGCCGTCGGCGACCCGGCGGATCGCGTCGGCGAGCTCCCCCGGGGTGATGGTCTTCGTCACGTAGCCGCGGGCCCCGGCACGAATGGTGCCGATGACGTCGTCCGCGGCGTCGGAGACCGACAGGGCGAGGAACTTCGTGTCCGGCAGCTCGGGCACGAGCCGGCGGACGACCTCGGCGCCTCCGCCCCCGGGCAGGTGCACGTCGAGGAGGACCACGTCGGGGCGCGTCGCGCTGATCACGGTCACGGCACGCTCGACGTCCTCGGCCTCGCCCACCACCTCGACCGCGTCGCCCAGCTCGGCGCGTACCCCGCTGCGAAAGAGCCGGTGGTCGTCCACGAGCACCACACGGGGCGCGGCCGGCGCGGGGGGCACTGCCGACCCGGACGGCCCCGTCGGAACCGCCTGCCCGGGTGGCACGGCGTGCCCCTCCCCCTCGACCGGCTCGCTCATCGGGCTCCCTCCTGGCTCGTCAGCAGCATCGTGAGCTCGACCTCGGTTCCCTCGCCCGGCGTGCTGCGGACGTGGGCCCGCCCGCCGTTGCGGCGCATCCGCCCCACCACGGACTCGCGGATGCCGAGTCGGTCGGGCGGTACGTCGTCCAGGTCGAACCCGGGGCCGCGATCGCGGACGTACAGGGTCACCTGGCCCGGCTCCACCTCGGCGTACACGGACACGGTCGCCTCACCGGCGTACTTCGCGGCGTTCACCATGGCCTCACGGGCGGCGGCGAGCATCGCGTTCACGGGGGCGTCGAGCGGGCAGTCGCCCACGACGACCACGTCGAGCGGCGCGCCGTGGGCCTCCTCGACCTCACCGGCGATCCGCTCCACGCCGGCGACGAGTGTGCCCTCCTCGGCGGCCTCGGGGCGGTAGAGCCACGTCCGGAGGGTGCGCTCCTGGCTGCGCGCCAGCCGCTGCACCTCGCGGGGGTCGTCCACGTGCCGCTGGATCAGCGCCAGCGTGTGCAGCACGGAGTCGTGCACGTGTGCGGCGATCTCGGCCCGCTCCTGCTCGCGGATCCTGGCGCGGCGCTCGTCACCGAGCTCCCGGACCGTCCGCAGCCAGAAGGGCCCGGTGACCAGCGCGAGCCCGGCGACGACGACGGCGGTGGCGAGCAGCCCGTCCCGTGCCGCGCTCAGCTGGCCTTCGGTGGCGAGGAACACGGCGGCGCCGACGCCGACCAGACCCACCCCGAGCAGCGTGCGCGCGACCGGCGCGAGCCCGGGG
>JBOGEN010000115.1:0-5692 GCA_050743265.1 Actinomycetes bacterium | reverse complement strand
TCACCCCACTGGGCAACACCGAGGAGTGCACGAAGACGTCACCCCCCTCGTCGTTGGAGAGGAAACCGAAGCCCTTCTCGGTGTCGTACCACTTGACCTTGCCGGTAGGCACGGGCGACCTCGTCGTCTCGGATGGCGCTGCGGGGCGCACGGTTCTGCCGCGGGCGCGGCGGCCACCCAGGCTACGACACGCACCCTGCCCGGCCGTAGCCTTCAGTGGCCATCACGGAACCACGCAGAACGCCACCGGCCATGGGCGACCGTACGGTGCAGGTGAGGGCCCTGCCAGCCTCGGCCGGCTGGCCGCCGTGACGGTCATGTCTCGTCAGCGGTACGCCTCAGGATCGGCCAGCATCTCGTTCATCGCGCCCGACCTGAACCCGCGTGGGTCGACCTCGACCTCGGTGAACCCGGTCGCCCGTACGACGTCGAGAGCCTCGGCCATTGCCGCGACGACCTCGACCAGTGGGGCGTCCACCTCGATACGGGCCGTGTCCCCCAGGTCGCGGACGCGCAGGTTGTCCACCGCGACGTCCGCACGGGTCAGGGTCGCGCGCAGCGACGCCTCGGCGCGCTCGACCCGGGCCAGGCGGGACGGGCTGATCTCGATGCCGTACGCCACGCGGCTGGACAGGCACGCAGCGGCCGGCTTGTCCCACGTCGGCAGGCCCCAGCGTCGGCTCGCGGTACGTACCTGCGCCTTGGTCAGCCCGGCGTCGTGCAGCGGCGTGACCGCCCCGCGCTCAGTGGCGGCCCGGATGCCCGGACGGAACCCGGCCACCGCGTCGTCCGCGTTCGTGCCGGTGGCGACGTACGCGTACCCAGCCCCGTGCGCGACGGGTCCGACGACCTCGAGCAGCTCGGCCTTGCAGAAGTAGCAGCGGTCACCCTCGTTGGCGCGGTAGCCGTCCCGGCTCATCTCGTCGGTGCTCGGCGTGAGGTGCCGGACGCCGAGATCACGGGCGAACGCGGCCGCGTCGTCCAGCTCGGCGGCGGGCAGGCTCGGCGAGACGGCGGTGGCGGCGGCCACCCGCTCCGGGCCGAGGGCACGGACGGCAGCGGCGAGCAGGAACGCCGAGTCCGCCCCTCCAGAGAACGCCACGACGACCGAGCCCAGCTCGCGCAGGCCGGCATCCAGCGAGGCCAGGCGTGCATCGAGGACGAACTCGTCCAGCCGGGACGGGAAGCCGGTCAGGTCGTCCAGCACGACGTCGGCGCCGGCCTCGCGCAGCGCCTCGGGCCCGGACGGCCCGGTGGCGACGGCAACGCTGGCAATGCCGGCCGTCTGCGCGGCCAGCACGTCCCCCGGGTGGTCGCCCACGTACGCGTGCGCGCCGCGCTCGGCCAGCGCGTGCCCCTTCGCGGCGCCGAACACGTCCCCGATGACCTCGTCGGCGTCGAGCCCCACCGCCTGGACGGTCTCGTACGCGGCCTGGCCGATCTTGGCGCTGACGACCAGCACCCGCCCGCCGTACGCGCGGACTGCCGCGAGCGCGTCGAGCGCGCCGGGCAGCACTGTGGTCGCCGGGATGCCGGTGTGGGGGTAGAGGGCGCGGTACCGCTCGACCGCCGCCTGCGCGAGGTCTGCGGGGAAGAACTCGGCGCACACCTGCTCGAGCGGGAGCCCGATCGAGGCGAGGAACGCCTCGCGGTCGAGGGCCACGCCCATCTCCGCGGCCACCCGGCTCACGGTGGCCGCGATGCCCTCGGCACTGTCGACGAGGGTCATGTCGAGGTCGAATCCGACGACGGGACGCACCCGACCAGGGTAGGCGGACCCGCCGAGGTGCCGGGCGCCGGCGTGGTGGGCCCGGGCGGGGGGCCGGCCTGGCGCGCGTCAGCCCTCAGGCGTGACGGGCCCGCGCGACCTGCTCGAGGCCGAGGGCCTTGATGGACTCCTCGCGCATCTCGACCTTCCGGACCTTGCCGGTGACCGTGGCCGGGAACTCGTCCACGAAGCGGACGTACCGCGGCACCTTGTAGTGGGCGAGCCGGCCCTTGCAGAGGTCACGGATCTCGTCCTCGGTGCACGTCTCCCCCTCGCGCAGGCGTACCCAGGCGCACAGCTCCTCGCCGTACCGCTCGTCGGGGACGCCGACGACCTGCACGTCCATGACCTTCGGGTGGGTGAAGAGGAACTCCTCGACCTCGCGCGGGTACACGTTCTCGCCGCCGCGGATGACCATGTCCTTGATGCGCCCGACGATGTTGACGTAGCCCGCGTCGTCCATGACCGCGAGGTCGCCGGTGTGCATCCAGCGGGCAGCGTCGATCACCTCGGCGGTCTTGTCCGGCTCCTCCCAGTAGCCGAGCATCACGCTGTAGCCGCGGGTGCAGAGCTCGCCGGGCTCCCCGCGCGGCAGGGTGAGTCCGGTGGCGGGGTCGATCACCTTGACCTCGACGTGCGGGTGGACGGCCCCGACGCTGGACACGCGCCGCTCCAGGTCGTCGTCCCTGCGGGTCTGCGTGGACACCGGCGAGGTCTCGGTCATGCCGTAGCAGATGGTCACCTCGTCCATGCCCATGTCGGCGATGACGCGCTTCATGACCTCGGTGGGGCAGGGCGAGCCGGCCATGATCCCGGTGCGCAGCGACGAGAGGTCGTACGCGGGGAAGTCGGCCAGCCCGAGCTCGGCGATGAACATCGTCGGCACGCCGTACAGGCTGGTGCAACGCTCCTCGGCCACCGCCGCCAGCGTTGCCTCCGGCTCGAACGACGGAGCCGGGAAGACGAGCGCACTGCCGTACGTGCCGGCGGCCAGCACCGCCATGACCATGCCGATCAGTGGTACAGGGGCACCGGGACGCAGATGCGGTCCTGCTCGGTGTAGCCGCAGAGCTGGCCGACGAAGAAGCCGTTGTTGAGGATGTTGTGGTGGCTGAGCGTGGCGCCCTTGGGGTAGCCGGTCGTCCCTGACGTGTACTGGATGTTGATCGGGTCGTCCGGAGAGAGCGTCGCCATGCGCGCGACGAGGTCCTCCTGCGGCACGCCGGCGCCGTCGGCGACCAGGGCGTCCCATGCCTCGGTGCCGAGGAAGATCGTGTCCTCCAGGGCCGGGCACTCGGCGCGAACCTCGTCCACCATCGCCCCGTAGTCGCTTGTCTTGTGCCGGGTGGCCGAGACGAGCAGCCGTACGCCGGACTGGCGCAGCGCGTACGCGAGCTCGTGCGCCCGGTACGCGGGGTTGACGTTGACGAGGATCGCGCCGATCTTCGCCGTGGCGTACTGGACGAGCACCCACTCCGCGCAGTTCGGCGCCCAGATGCCGACCCGGTCGCCCTTGACGATGCCGCGCCGGAGCAGACCGCGGGCCACCGTGTCCACGGCGTCGTTGAGCTCGGTGTAGGTCCAGCGCCGGCCGCTGGGGCGGTCCACGAGGGCCTCGCGGTCACCGACGCGTCCGACCGTCCGCTCGAGGCTGCCCCCGATCGTGTCGCCGAGCAGCGGGACCGTCGAGGTCCCGTGGGCGTAGGACGGCTGGGCGGTGGTCATGAACGTGCCTCCCTGGGCGTCGCGGACACGGCGTCCTGGCTGGGCGTCGCGGACACCGGGGCATCCTGCCGCGCAGGCTGTCGGACCGGAAGGGTCGGGCGGATTGGCTACCGTGGGTCGGATGGTCGCCCGGAGCCTCGCCGAGGACCTGCGCACCTGGTCGGACGACGACCTGGCTGCGCTCCTCGCCGCACGCCCCGACCTGGTCACCCCGGTCCCCGCGGACATCGGCGTGCTGGCCACCCGGGCAGGCACCCGGGCCTCCGTCGCCCGCGCTCTGGAGACGCTGGACCGGTTCGCGCTCCAGGTCCTGGACGGGCTCGTGCACCTGCCTGACGGGGCGTCCGTCGCCGAGCTGCGTGACCTGCTCGACGTCCCGGACGAGATGCTGCGCCCCGCCCTCGACCGACTGCGCGCCCTCTGCCTCGCCTGGGGGGACGACGCACAGGACGACGCCGAGGCAGGCGGCGACGACGGCGGACGAGGGGACGGGGGGCTGCGCCTGGTCCGCGCCGTCCGCGAGATCGTGGGCAGCCCCGCCGGGCTGGGCCCGCCGGCCGAGACAGCGCTCGCCGCGTACAGCCCGACCCGGCTTCGTCACCTGCTGGACGACCTGGGTCTGGCGCCGACGGGCGACCCCACGTCCGGCGCCCGCGCGGTGGCCGGGCTGCTCGGCGACCGCAGCCGGATGGCCGACCTGGTCGCCAGGGCCAACGACCCGACCCGGCGGCTGCTCGACGACCTGGCGTGGGGGGCGCCCGTCCGCACCGTGTCCCCCGTCCGTGCGGACGTCCGTGCCGCCGACGCGAGCACCGCGGTGGAGTGGCTCGTCGCGCACGGGCTGCTCGTCGCGACCGCCCCCGACGAGGTCGTGGTGCCCCGCGAGGTCGCGGTCCACCTGCGGGGTGGGCGCCTGCACGCCACCCTCGAGCCGTCCTCGCCGCCGCTGGAGACCGTCCCGCGCGACGTGGCCCTCGTGGACAGGACGGCGGCCGGCAACGCTTTCACGGTCACCCGTGCGGTCGAGGGCCTGCTGGAGCTCTGGAGTGTCGAGGGTCCCCCGGTGCTGCGGGCGGGCGGGCTCGGCATCCGCGAGCTGCGGCGGACGGCCACGCTGCTCGACCAGAGCGAGGAGACGCTCGCCCTGCTCGCCGAGACCGCGTACGCCGCCGGCCTGCTCGCCCCCAGCGGCGACGTGGACGAGGTGTGGCTGCCCTCCCCCGCGTACGACGTGTGGCTCGCACGCTCGGTAGCCGAACGGTGGACGACCCTGGCCGAGGCGTGGTTGGGGTCGACCCGGGTCCCCGGCCTGGTCGGCAGCCGCGACGAGAAGGACCGCCCGCTCAACGCGCTCGGCGCCGGGCTCGACAGCGGGCTGGCTCCCGCGGTCCGCCACACCGTGCTCGACCTGCTCGCCTCCCTGGACGAGGGGCACGCGGCGTCCGGGGAGAGCGTGGCCGACCGGCTGCGGTGGGAGCGTCCGCGACGGGGCGGGTCCCTGCGGGAGCGCCTCGTCGGCTGGACGCTGCACGAGGCAGAGGCGCTCGGCCTGACCGGACGCGGTGCGCTCGCCTCGTACGCCCGGGTCCTGCGCGACGGCGACGTACGCGAGGCCGCCCCGACCCTGGACGCGCTCCTGCCCGAGCCGGTCGCGCACGTCCTGCTGCAGGCGGACCTGACCGCGGTCGCACCCGGGCCGCTGGAGTCCGGGCTCGCCCGTGAGGTGGCGCTGGCCGCGGACGTGGAGTCCACCGGCGGGGCGACCGTGTACCGCTTCACCGAGTCGTCGATCCGGCGCGCGCTGGACTCCGGGCGCACGGCGGACGACCTGCACCGGCTGCTCGACCAGCACTCGGCCACCCCGGTCCCCCAGCCGCTCACGTACCTCGTGGACGACGTGGCCCGGCGGCACGGCCACCTCCGGGTGGGCACCGCGTCGGCGTACCTGCGCTCCGACGACGAGGCGGTGCTCAACGAGGTTCTGGCGGACCGGCGGGCCGCCTCCCTCGGCCTGAGGCGCCTCGCCCCCACCGTGCTGGCGTCGAACAGCCCGGTGGACGTCCTGCTGGAGCGGCTGCGCGGCCTGGGGCTGGCGCCGATGGCGGAGTCCCCCGACGGCACCGTGGTGATCACGCGCCCGGACTCCCGCCGCTCGCCGCCGCGCGGGCGTCCGGCGCGTGTCGCGGGCGAGCCGACGCC
>JBOGEN010000114.1:0-80777 GCA_050743265.1 Actinomycetes bacterium | reverse complement strand
AGCCGGCGCAGCGGACGGGCCCGCGCCGGCACGTTCGACAGCGGAGCCGTCGCCGCACCCAGCCGGTTCAGCGTGCGGATGGCGCCGAACGCCCGCGAGCGCAGCGGCGTGCCGTGCAGGTCGTTGTGGTGCGAGAGCGTCTCGGTCTTCAGCGCGGCCATGTCGACCCCGAGTGGGCACTCGCTCTTGCACGCCTTGCACATGAGGCAGAGGTCGAGGATCTCGTGCAGCCGCTCGTCGCCGAGCGACCTCGCCGGGTCGGGCTCGCTCAGCGCCTTGACCAGCGCGTTGGCGCGTCCGCGGGTCGAGTGCTCCTCCTCCAGCGTCGCGATGTACGAGGGGCACATCGCCCCCGGCGCGCTCTTGCGGCACAGGCCGATGTTCATGCACCGGTCCGCCGCGCCGCGCATGCCGCCGACCACGTCGAACGTGAGCCGTGTCCGCAGCTCGGGCGCGGGCGGGAGCGCCGCGTCGCGCAGGTTCTCCGTCATCGCCTGCGCGTCCACGATCTTGCCGGGGTTGAGGACCCCGTCCGGGTCGAAGAGGCGCTTGACCTCCCGCATGGCCTCGTAGAGGTCGTCACCGAAGATGTCCCGGTTGAACTCGCTGCGGGCCAGGCCGTCGCCGTGCTCGCTCGAGTTCACGCCGCCGTACTCGCGGACGAGATCCTTCACCTCCACCGCGACCGCACGCATGCGTGCCACGTCGGCAGGGTCGCCGACGTCGACGAACGGGCGGACGTGCAGGCAGCCGACCGAGCAGTGGCCGTAGAAGCCGGCCTGGAGCCCGTGCCTGTCGAGCACGTCCTTGAACCGCTGCGTGTAGTCGACGAGGTGCGCGGGGTCGACGGCGGTGTCCTCGACGAACGCGACCGGACGCCGGCTGCCCTCGCTGGCCGCCATGAGCAGGCCGAGCCCGGACTTGCGGACCTTGAGCAGCGCGCCCTTCTCCGCCTCGGTGACCGCGCGTGCGATGTGGTAGCCGTGCCCGTGGGACTGCCACAGGGCGGTCAGCCCGTCCAGCTGCTCGACCACGGACTGCTCGTCGTCGCCGGTGAACGAGACGAACAGCAGGGCCTCCGGGTCGCCGACGAGGCTCTTGCCGAGCTCGACGAAGTCCGGCCGGGTCCGGGACAGGTCGAGGATCGTGCGGTCCAGCATCTCGACCTGTGCGGGGTCGCAGGACAGCGCGTCCCCGGTCGCGGCGATGGCGTCAGGGACGGCGTGGAAGTGGCCCACCGCGAACGCGCTGTGCCGCGGCTTCGGGACGAGGTCGACCAGCACGGACGTGGCGAACACCAGCGTCCCCTCCGCGCCGACCACGAACTTGGCGAGGTCGAACGCGGTGTCGTCGGCGAGCCGGTCCAGCCGGTACCCGCAGGCGCGTCGCCAGTACGGCGGGAAGTCCTCGGCGATCGCGCGCTCGTGCCGGCGCAGCAGCGCGGGCAGTTCCGCGTAGAGGCGTCCCTCCAGCGTCGGGCGGGCGGCACGCGCGGCACGCTCCTCCTCGTCCACCGGCTCGAGGCGGGCCTGCGACCCGTCCGCGAGTACGACGTCGAGCGCGCGGACGTGGTCGATCGTCATGCCGTACCGCACGCTGCCGCTGCCGGCGGAGTTGTTGCCGACCATCCCGCCGACCGTGGCCCGGTTGCTCGTGGACGTGTCCGGGCCGAACATCAGCCCGTACGGCGCCGCTGCGGTGTTGAGCTGGTCCTGGACGACGCCCACCTCGACGACCGCCGTCCGCGCCTCGGGGTCGATCTCGAGGATGCGGTTCATGTACCGGGAGCAGTCGACGACGAGCCCGGGCCCCGTGGTCTGCCCGGCCAGGCTCGTGCCGGCCCCGCGGGGGACCACCGGGACCTCGCAGGCGGCAGCCGCGCGGACGGCGGCGACCACGTCCCCCGCGTGCCGGGGGAACACGACGCCCAGCGGCCTGATCGCGTACATGCTCGCGTCGCGGGAGAACAGGTGCCGGGTGTAGTCGTCGAAGCGGACGTCACCCTCGAGGTCCCGGCGGAGCAGCCGCTCGAGCCGCGTCCCGGCGTCCGCGCCGGTGTCGTCGGCGACTGCGGTGGCCGCGGTGGCCGCTCCCTCCTCCTGGTCCGCGGTCACTCGGACTCCAGCTGCGCGAGCGCGCTCTCCATGCCACGCGGGTCGACCGGGACGCCCGCGCCGCGCAGGCTCATCTGCACGCCGCCCAGCGTGCCGGCGAGGGTGAGGTCGTTGAAGTGGCCGAGGTGGCCGATGCGGAAGACCTTGCCGGCCAGCCTGCCCAGGCCGGTGCCGAGCGACATGTCGTACCGCTGCAGCGCGACCTCGCGGACGGCGTCCGCGTCGTACCCCTCCGGGACGAGCACGGCGGTCAGCGACCCGGAGTGCTCGCGCTCGTCGGCGCAGAGCACCTCGAGCCCCCACCCGCGGACGGCGGCGCGGGTGGCCCGGGCGTGCCGCGCGTGCCGCGCGAACACCTGCGGCAGCCCCTCCTCGTGCAGCATCCGCAGGGCCGTACGCAGCCCGTAGAGCAGGTTGGTCGCCGGGGTGTACGGAAAGAAGCCCTTGGCGTTGGCCTCGAGGATCGGCCCCCAGTCCCAGTACGACGTCGGCAGCCGCGCGGTGCGCGACGCGGCGAGCGCCTTGTCGCTGACGGCGTTGAAGCTCAACCCGGGCGGCAGCATGAGCCCCTTCTGCGACCCGGCGACGGTGACGTCGACCCCCCACGCGTCGTGGTGGTACTCGATCGAGGCCAGCGAGGAGATCGTGTCGACGAGGAGGAGCGCCGGATGGCCGGCCGCGTCGATGGCGCCGCGGATCTCCGGGATGCGGCTCGCCACCCCCGTGGACGTCTCGTTGTGCACGACGCAGACGGCCTTGATCGCTTGGTCCGTGTCGGCGGTCAGGCGCGCGGCCACCTGCTCGGGGTCGGCCCCGTGCCGCCAGTCGCCGGGGACGAAGTCCACCTCGAGCCCGAGAGAGGTCGCCATCGCCTGCCACAGCGTGGCGAAGTGGCCGGTCTCGAACGCCAGCACCCGGTCACCCGGGCTGAGCGTGTTGACGAGCGCCGCCTCCCACGCACCCGTGCCCGAGCCGGGGTAGATGATCACCGGGCCCTCGGTGTCGAAGACCGGCTTGACCGCGTCCAGGACCTCGAGGGTCAGCCGGGCGAACTCGGGGCCGCGGTGGTCGATCGTGGGTGCCGCGATGGCCCGGAGCACCTCGTCCGGGACGTTGGTGGGCCCGGGGATCTGGAGGAAGTGACGGCCGGTGGTGGGGGGCACGAGTGATCCTTTTCGCCGCGAACGTCCGATACGGAGAGAATATCTGCCGAGGTGCGGGCGCTCGCGGTCACACGAGGCTGCGGACCCCCCGCTTCGCGAGCTGACGGGCGATGATCACTCGCTGCACCTCGCTGGCGCCCTCCCAGATGCGCTCGACGCGCAGCTCGCGGAAGAACCGCTCCGCGACGTTCTCGCGCATGTAGCCGCGGCCGCCGAACACCTGCACGGCCCGGTCGGCCACCCGTCCGGCCATCTCCGAGGCGTACAGCTTGGCCATCGAGCACTGGGCGTGCGCCACCTTGCGGTCGGTGCCGTCGTCCAGGGCGCGGGCCACGGCGTACGTCATCGCGCGCGCGGCGAAGAGCTCGGTGAGGCTGTCCGCGAGCATCCCCTGCACGAGCTGGTGCTCCGCGAGGGCCGAGCCGCCGACCGTACGCTCGGAGGCGAACGCCGAGGCCTCGTCCACGAGGCGCTCCGCGGCACCGAGACAGCGGGCGGCCACCATCAGCCGCTCGAACCGGAACCACTCGCGCGCGAAGGTCATGCCGTCGCCCTCGCGGCCCACCCGGTTCCCCTCGGGCACCTGCACGCCCTCGAACGCGACGATCGGGTGGTGGTGGCCGAAGGAGTGGCTGTACGCCGGGGTCCGCACGACGCGGACGCCCGGTGAGGGCAGGTCGACGAGGAACATCGCGTGCTCGCCGTCGTGCTCGCCCCCGACGAGCCGTGCCTGGACGAAGACGTACGACGCCTCGTTGTACGAGGTGACGTGCCACTTGACTCCGTCGAGCCGGTAGCCGTCGCCGTGCCGGCGTGCGGTGGTGGCCAGGCCCCGCAGGTCGGACCCGGCGTGCTCCTCGGTGATCGCGTAGCACTCCTTGCGCTCGCCGCGCACCGTGGGCAGCAGCCACCTCTCCCGTTGGGACGCCGTCGCCACGTCGACGAACCAGCCCGGTGGCGTGTCGATCACCCAGCCGAGGGCGTTGGTGGCGCGGCCGACCTGCTCCTGCACGAGGACCTGCTGCAGCGTGGTGCTCCCTTGCCCGCCCAGCTCGTGCGGGATGTTCGTCGCGTACAGGCCACGGGCGATGGCCTCGCGCCGGTACTTCTCGGCCAGCCCGGGCGGCAGCGTGCCGCCGGCCATCTCGACCTCGACCTCGTACGGGATCAGCTCGTCGACGAGCGCGCGTGCCCGAGCCTGGATGTCGAGATCGTCGTCGGACAGCCCGTAGAGCATGCTCATGGAGGTCTCCACCGGTCGGCCGTCGGGCGCCTTGACTGACTGTTCAGTCTATGTCAGCGTCACAGCCGTGACCAGGGCGGCGTACGTCGGTGGACGGTGCGAGGGCCCCGCGGACGCGGTGGTCGTCGGCGGCGGGACGATCGGCGGCTGGTGCGCCTGGTTCCTCCGACGGGCGGGCCTCGACCGGGTCGTCCTCGTCGAGGCGGACACGCTCGGCCAGGGTGCGAGCAGCCGAGCGGCGGGGATGGTCCGTGCCCAGGGGGGCACCGAGACCGCGGTACGCCTCGGCCTGTGGACCCGCGACTTCTACGCCGGCCAGCGTGACGCGATCGGCATCGACTCCGGCTTCGTCGTGCAGGGCTACCTCATGCCCTGCTTCACCGAGGCGGAGGTCGAGGCGGCTCAGGCCCGGATCGCGATGCAGCAGGACCTCGGCCTGCAGGTCGGGTGGATCACCTCCGACGAGGTGGACGTGCTCAACCCGAACCTCGCGGCTGGCCGGACGCGGGGCGCCTCGTACGCCCCGGGTGACGGTTACCTCGACCCGCCGCGCAACGTCCTCGCGTACACCGTGGCTGCGGTCACCGCGGGGGTGGAGGTGCACGAGCGGACCGCGTTCACCGGGCTGCGTACCGCCGGCGGACGGGTCACCGGGGTGGAGACCACCGGCGGGACGCTGGAGACCGGGCTCGTCGTGCTGACCGGCGGGCCGCAGCTCGCCGAGGTCGGCCGGGCCGCGGGGGTGCGCATCCCCTCGGGCGGGGCGCGGCACCAGGTGGTCGTCACCGAGCCGCACCCGGACCTCGCCCCGGACCGGGTGCCGATGGTGTTCGACGTCGCATCCGGCATCTACTGGCGTCCCTGCGAGGGCGGTCTGCTCTGGGGGATGAGCAACCCGGACGAGTCCCCCGGCGTGGCCACCCGCTTCGACGACGGCTACTTCGCGACGATGCGGGCGCGGGTCGGCGCGCTGCTGCCGGTCACCGCGAACCTAGGGATCCGCAAGACGTGGGCCGCCACCATCGACTTCACCCCGGACCACCTGCCGATCCTCGGCCCGGGCCTCGACGCCGACGGCGTGGTCGAGGGGACGACCGTGGCGGCGGCGGGCGGCCACGGGATGATGTGGGGCCCGGCCGTCGCGCGTGCCGCCGTGGACCTCGCGCTGGCCGGCAAGACGGAGGTCGTCGACGTGAGCGACCTCGGCCTCGACCGCTTCGACGCGCAGGGCCGGAGCCGGCTCGCCGCCGACCCGATCGCGCTGCCGTTCCCGGAGAACGCGCTCGGCTGACACCGGGCTGCGTCGGGCTGCGGCGTGAACGTCACCTGACCCGTCGCATGACCGGCGCCGCCTCAGCCGGGCTCGCCGACCCGCGGCACGACGAGCACGTCCACCGCGACCACCCCGCCCAGGTGGGCGATCAGGGGGTTCACGTCCAGTCCGTCCACGTCGCAGCCGAGCTCGAGGGCAATCTGCGCGACCGCGCACATCGCCTGGACGACGCCCGCACGGTCGGCGGGTGCCGCGCCGCGTTCCCCGGCGAGCAGCCGTCGTACCGCTAGCCGCTCGAGCATCGCGTCCGCCCGGTCCTCGTCCAGCGGGGGCAGCGCCACCGCACGGTCGTCCAGCAGCTCCGCGAGCACGCCTCCCGCGCCGGCCACGAGCAGCGGCCCGAGCAGCGGGTCCCGGTGCACGCCGAGGACGAGCTCCACGCCGCGCGGTGCGGTGGCGCACACCAGGGCACGAGGCCCGAGCCGGGTGCGCAGGTCCTCGTACGCGGAACGCAGGGCCGCCGGGTCGCGCAGCCCCAGCACGACGCCGCCGACGTCGGACTTGTGCGCCACCGTGGGCTCGTCCGTCTTGAGCACCACCGGCCAGCCCAGGCGCGTGGCCGCGGCCACCGCCTCCCCGGCGTCGTGCACGCTCGCCACCGGGGTGGTCGGCACGCCGTACTCGGCGAGCAGGGCGAACCCGTCCTCGCCCGACAGCGGCCCCTCGGCCAGTCGCCGGCGCCAGCGCTCGGCGCGCGGGGAGCTCCCCGGCCCGGGGGGACGGAGCGTCTCCGACGTCAGAGGGCCCGGCCGCGCGCCGAGACGCATCAGGTGCCCGAGCGCACGCAGACCGCTGCGGGTTCCCTCGAGCACGGGCACGCCGCGCTCCCGCAGGGTGGACGCCCACTCCTGGTCGATCGCGCTGACGAGGTTCGCGAGGACGACGACGGGCTTGGTCGTGCCGCCCGCCACGTCGAGGATCGCCAGCGGGAACGAGTCGTCCCCGTCGTACTCGGGGACGAGGTCGACGCCGAACGCGACCGCGCCGACCGCAGGGTCGTCCGCCATCGCCTGGAGGCACCCGGTGAACAGCTCCTGCGTCCGGGCGCCGTTGCCCCAGACGTCCAGCGGGTTCGCCGGGGTGAGGCCGGGGTCGAGCAGCCCGGCGAGACGGGCCAGGGTGGGCTGCCCAAGGTCGGCGAGCGGGACGCGGTGCTGCGCCGCGAGGTCGGCCACGAGCGTCCGCTCGGCGCCCGAGTCGTGCACGGTGGCCAGCCCCGTACCGGGGCCACCGGTGGCCCGTCGCCCGCTGCACAGCAGCTCGAGCGTGTCGGCCATCTCGTCGAGGTCCGCGACCCGGAGCACGGAGTGGGCCTCGACCAGCGCCTCCCAGGTGGCGTCGTCGCCGGCCAGCGCGCCGGAGTGGGCCTCGACCATGGCACGTCCGGCGGGCGTACCCCCGACGGCGAGCAGGACGACGGGGACGCCGCGCTCGGCGGCACGCACCAGCGAGGACCGGACCCGCATCGGCTCCCGCAGCGTCTCCAGCAGCAGCGCGACGACCCCGGTCTCGGGCCGGTCCAGGGCGTACTCGAGGTAGTCCGCGGTGGTGGTCACGAGCTCCTGCCCGGATGACACCGTGAGCGTGAAGCCGAAGCGTCGGCGGCTGCGCAGCAGGGCCGAGAACGCGGAGCCGGAGTGGGACACGAGCGCGACCTCCCCTGCGGGGAGGGACTCGCGCTCGAGGTAGCCGATCGCCCGCAGCCCGTACGCGAGGTTGACGAAGCCCATGCACCCGGCACCGCACAGCGCCATGCCCGCGTCGGTGGCCAGCGTGGCCAGCCGCCGGCGTAGCGAGGGGCGCTCCGGGTCCGGCTCCTCGTACGCGTTGCCGAACACGACGGCGGCACGGGCGCCCCGCCCGGCCGCGACCTCGAGCTGCTTCTCGACGGCGTGGTCCCCGACGCCGAGCAGGACGAGGTCCACCGGCCCGGGTACCTCGGCCAGGGAGGGCAGGCAAGGCCGGCCGAGCACCTCGGCGTGCCGCGGGTTGACGAGGTGCACCGCGGGTGCGCTGGGGCTGCGGGTCACCTCGGTGACGAGCCGGTACCCGAAGCTGTCCGTACGAGGGCTCGCGCCCACCACCGCGATGGTGCGGGCCTCCAGCATCGCCCGCACCGCGACCGGGTCGGTCACCGCCGGCTCACCGTGAACGGCCGAACCGCGCCCGAAGCGCGCGCCGTGACGCGCTGTGGGCGGTACCGCCCACGCACCTCTCGCCGGCGGTCGGCCAACGCGGAACGCGCGGCCTGCCACCCGGGGATGCCGCACACCCCGCCGCGCGCGTGGGTCGCCGAGCGCGCGCAGTACAGCCCGTGCACCGGCGTGCGGTAGTCGGCGTACCCCGGGGCCGGACGCTCCCGATGACAAGCACGTCATACGTGGGCCCCATGGCCGGCTCCTCGCTCACCTCGATCAGCGACCGCATCCGGGCAGTGACCCACCGCACGGTGCTGACTGAATGTTCAGTCTATGACCGTGCTAGGCTGCCGACAACCGTCACCTCACGCCCGGTGGAGGGGCCGTCCGTGGCCAGCCAGACACCCGCCGTCGTACCTCCGGACGCGCGCCGCGAGCAGATGCTCCGCGCCGCGGCAGAGACCATCGGCGAACGGGGATTCGCGGACACCAGGATCACGGACGTCGCCCGGCGTACGGGGGCGAGCCCGGCCCTCGTCATCTACTACTTCGGGACGAAGGACCGGCTGCTCACCGAGGCGCTGCGCTGGTCCGAGAACGGCTTCTACTCCGGCGTGGCCGCGCTGCTCGGCGACCTCGGCTCGGCGCGGGAGCGCCTCGAGGCCCTCGTCCGCCGTACCTGCATCCCGTACTCCGGGGAAGAGGGCCGTGACGGGTGGGGGCTGTGGTTCGACCTGTGGGCCCAGGCGCTGCGCCACCCCGAGATCGCGAAGGACAGGGTCGAGCTCGACCAGCGCTGGCGCGACACCATCGCCGGCGTCGTCCGCGAGGGCCAGCGCAGCGGCGAGCTGACTGCGGACGTGGACGCCGAGGAGTTCGCGGTCACGTTCGCCGCGTTGCTCGACGGGCTGTCCATCCAGGTCGCGCTCCTCGACCCGGTGGTGGACCCGGAGTACGCGCTCACGATCGCGATGCGGTTCGCGTCGACGGGGCTGGGCGTCGACTGGGCGCCGACACGGAGCCGCTGACCGACGTCTCCCTTCGATGTCGCCGTCTAGCGCCGCTGGCTCACCGTGTCCGGAGCGGGGACGCCCTGTGGTGGCGGATCGGCGGTGGGCGTTGCCGAGCCGAGCAGCCGGGCGGCGTCCGCCGGGAACGCGGCGTTCACGGGCGAGCCCGGCGGTGGGACGGGGGCCGCCCCACCGGCGCGGTTGGGCACCGCGACGAGCAGGCTCTGCCCGTCCGCGAGCCGGACGGTGACGTGCGTGGTCGGCCCGTGGTACACGACACTGTCGACGAGCCCGGTGAACCGGTTTGCCTGCGGGCCGCCGGACCCGTCGGCGCCGTCGCCGTCTGCCTCGTCGCCGATGACGATGCACTCGGGGCGTACGACGGCCTTGGCCGGCCCGGCCAGACCCGGCCCGGTGACCCGCAGCGTGAGCGCCCCCAGCCGTACGGACGCGGTGTCGCCGTCGCGGGCGAGCACCTCGACGTCGAGCACGTTCGCCGACCCGAGGAAGCTCGCCACGTACGTCGACTCCGGCGCGGAGTACACCTGCTCGGGCGGGCCGATCTGCTCGACGATGCCCTCGCGCATGACCGCGAGCCGGTCCGACATCGTGAGCGCCTCGTCCTGGTCGTGCGTGACGTAGACGAACGTGACCCCGACCGACTCCTGGAGCGCCTTGAGCTCGAGCTGCAGGTGCTTGCGCAGCTGGGCGTCCAGCGCACCCAGCGGCTCGTCCAGCAGCAGCACCGAGGGGTTGAGCACCAGCGCCCGCGCGAGGGCGACCCGCTGCTGCTGCCCGCCGGAGAGCTGCGCCGGGCGCCGGCCGGCGAAGTCCTCCATCTGGACGAGCGCGAGCGCGCGCTTCACGCGCTCCGCGGTCTCGGCCTTCGACGCCTTCTGGTAGCGCAGCCCGAACGCGACGTTGCGCCACACGTCGAGGAAGGGGAACAGCGCGTACGACTGGAAGACCGTGTTCACCGGGCGCCGGTGCGGCGGGACGGCGACGAGGTCCTGCCCGTCGAGCAGGATCGCCCCCTTCGTCGGCTGCTCGAAGCCCGCGATCATGCGCAGCGTCGTCGTCTTGCCGCACCCGGACGGGCCGAGCAACGAGAAGAACTCGCCCGCGCGGATGTCAATGTCGATGCCCTGGACGGCGGGCGTGCCGGCGAACGACTTCTCCAGGCCGACAAGCCGGATCGCGCCGCCGGTCACCGCGTCAAGCCCGGACGAGGTCCGCGAAGCGGACGAAGTTGGCGACGAAGCGGTCGGCGTCCTCGTCGCTGTGCTGGACGGAGAGCAGCCACTGCTCCACCTTGCCCCAAGGCGGCAGGAACACGCCGCCGTTGTGCTGAACGAGCCAGTGAAGGTGTCCAAGTCCGTCGTCGATCTCGAGGAAGTCCCTGAAGTTGCGGGGCGTCCGGTCCAGGAACGTCACGCACCCCTTCGCCCCCACGGCCACGACCCGCCACGGCAGGTCACGCTCGGCGATCGCGTCCTCGACGCCGTTGACCATGCGGGTGCGCAGCCGGTCGACCTGCGCGTACGCCTCGGGGGTGAGCGCCTCGAGCAGCGTCGCCTTCGCCGCGGCCATCGACAGCGGGTTGCCGTTGAACGTGCCGACCTGGTCGTACCGGCCGTGCGCGACGAGGCCCATGACCTCCTCGGTGCCGCCGAGCGCGGCGACGGGGACGCCGCCGCCCAGCGCCTTTGCGAGCGTGATGAGGTCCGGCTGTACGCCCTCGAGCCGGGTGACTCCGCCCGGGCCGGACGTGAGACCGGTCTTGACCTCGTCGAAGGTGAGCAGCGCACCGTGCGCGTGCAGGCTCTCCTTGAGCGCGGCGAGGTAGCCCGGCTCGGGGCGGATGATGCCCGCGTTCATCATCACCGGCTCGACGATCATTCCGGCGATCTGGCCCGGGTTCTCCTCGAGCACCCGCGTCACCGCGTCCACGTCGTTGAACGGGACGACGTCGACGAGGTTCATGATCGCCTGGGGGATGCCCGTGTTGCCCGGGACCCGGGTCGGCCTGTTGACGTGGCCGAGGTCGACGCCCTCGGGCTGGACGGAGACCTGCACCGAGTCGTGGTGCCCGTGGTAGCACCCCTCGACCTTGATGAGGCGGTCACGCCCCGTCGCGGCGCGCATGAGGTGCACCGCGTCCATCGTCGCCTCGGTGCCGGAGTTGCCGAAGCGCCATAGGGGGAGCCCGAACCGCCGGGACAGCTCGTCCGCGACCGCGAGGGCGTCCACCGTGGGCTGGGCGAAGTGCGTGCCACGGCCGATGCGCTCGGAGAGGGCCCGGACGACGGCCGGGTGCGCGTGCCCGACGAGCGACACGCCGTACCCCCCGTGCAGGTCGACGTACTCCGTGCCGTCGACGTCGTACACCTTGGAGCCCAGGCCGTGGCTCAGCCAGACGGCCTGAGGGGCGGCGATCTGCCAGCTCGAGGTCGCGCCGCCGGCCAGCGACCTCGGCGCGCGGCGGACGAGGTCCGCGGACGCGGGCTGTCGCGCGAGGAACGCCTCCTCCTCGGCGGCGATCAGCGCGTCCAGGCGCGCCTGCTCGGTGTGGGCGGTGGTCAGGCTCATGCCGACCTCATTCGGGTGACTGGCGCGGGCCCGGGTCACGGTGACGTGACGACCCGCGGACAGTGATTGACTGAGTGTTCAGTCTATGTAAATCTGCGAACCCTAGGCAAGGTCCGTCTCCCGGGGACGCGTGAGCGCGGACCGGGCGACAGGAGGCTGCGATGGCCGACCGACCGAGTGGGTTCAACGCAGCGGGCGGGGGCGTTCCACGCCCGCGACGCGGTCCGGCTGCGGCACATTTCACGCGGGCGGGCATGAGCCGTCGCGCCTTCCTCAGCAGGGCAGCGCTCGCGACCGTCGCCGCCCCGACCCTGGCCGAGATCCTCGCGGCCTGCGGCTCCTCCGAGCCCGAGGGCATCTCCCGGGCCGGCTTCCAGATCGCGAGCCCGGACAACCCGGTCACCTGGCCCATCCACAAGGACAACCAGCCGATCGAGGACGGCCTCGAGCCCGAACAGAACGCCACACTGCGGCTGTACAACTACTCCGACTACATCGGCCCCGCCGTGGTCAAGGCGTTCGAGAAGAAGTACGCGGAGTACAACGTCTCGGTCCGGGTGTCCACGTTCAACGACACCGACGAGGCGCTCACCAAGATCCGCGCCGGCAAGGTGCCGTACGACATCTACTTCCCGAGCTATGACCAGATCGCGAAGATGGTCACGGCCAAGCTGATCCGGCCGCTCAACCACAGCTACATCACGAACATCAAGAACGTCTGGCCGCAGTTCAGCAACCCCTGGTACGACGGCGGCTGGCGCTACACGGTCCCGTACACGACGTACACGACGGGTGTGGGCTGGCGGAACGACAAGATCTCCGAGCCCATCGGCGACATGGACAACCCGTACGACGCGTTGTGGAACGCGGAGTTCTCCGGCCAGGTCGCGGTCATCGACGACTGGCACACCATGATGGCGATGGTCCTGCTCCGCAACGGCGTGACCGACATCAACACGAACAAGCCCAAGGACCTGCGTCTCATGCAGTCGCAGATGCTCGACATGGCGAGCAAGACCAAGCCCAAGGTCAACATCACGATGTACAACGACCTGCCCGCGGGCCAGGTCTCCCTCGCGCAGATGTGGTCCGGGGACGTCATCAACGCCCAGTACTACCTGCCCAAGGACGAGACGCCCGAGGTCCTGTCGTACTGGTTCCCGCAGGACGGCAAGGGCGCGGTCGACAACGACCTCATGGTGATCCTCGCCGGGGGCGAGAGCCCGGTGACGGCGCACCTGTTCATCCAGCACATGCTGGACGCGAAGAACGCGCTCGCCAACTTCGGCTACATCGGCTACCAGCCGCCGCAGAACAGCCTCGACGTGGACAAGGTCGTCGAGGAGGGCTACGTCCCGGCCAACCTCGGGACCGCGGTCGTGCGGCCCGAGTGGTTCGACACCGGCTACCGGCTTCTCGAGCTGCGGCCCGCGAACGACGCTGCCTGGCACGAGATCTGGCAGCGCTTCAAGGCCGGGGCGTGAGGACTGGCTTCCGGCGACGCTCCGGGGAGGCTCAGCCGGGCGGGCTGCTGTGGCGGCTGCTCGCCCTTCCCGGGACGCTCTGGATGCTGCTGCTGTTCATCGTCCCGATGTACGTGGTCTTCGCGATCGTGTTCGGCCAGATCGACCCGATCTTCCGGACGCCGATCCCGGTGTGGAACCCGGTGCAGTGGAACACCGAGCAGTTCACCGACGTCTTCCGCCACATCGTGGGGGCAGACGGGTACTTCGGGCCTGCGCTGGTGCGGACCGCGGTGTACGTGCTGGTCGCGAGCACGATGTGCCTGCTCATCGCGTACCCGGTGGCGTACTACACGGCACGGCTGGCCCCCAAGCACCGTGGGCTGCTGCTCGGCCTGCTGATCGCGCCGTTCTGGATCAGCTACATGATGCGGATGCTCGCCTGGATCAACCTGCTGCAGACCGACGGCCTGTTCAACCAGATGCTGAGCCTCGGCGGGCTGTACGCGGTCGACATCGACTGGCTCAACGGCCGCTCCGTCGTGGTCGTGCTCGGCCTCGTGTACGGCTACGTGCCGTACATGATCCTGCCGCTGTATGCCGGCCTCGACCGGTTCGGGCCGAACATGCTGGAGGCGGCGCGCGACCTCGGGGCGAGCAAGTGGCAGACGTTCCGGCGGGTGACGCTGCCGCTGAGCGTGCCGGCGATGATCGCCAGCGTCCTGCTCACCTGCCTGCCGATGCTCGGCGACTACTTCACGTCCGACCTGCTGTCGGGCTCGCCACGGACGTCGATGGTCGGCAACCTCATCAACAACACCGTGCTCACGCCGGGCCAGACCGGGCAGGCCGGCGCGTTCGTGCTGCTCGTGCTCGTGGTGTCGCTGGTGCCGATGCTGCTGTACGTGCGCAGTGCCCGCTCCGAGGGACTGGCGCAGTGAGGCCGCGATGACCACCCTCACGCAGCCGCCCGAGGCCGCGCCGCCCGCGGTCGCCGCCGCCGTGGCGCACGACCGGCGCCCACGCCTGGTCCGGTGGTGGGACAACCCGTGGCGTCCCCCGCGGTTCCTCCAGGCCATCACCCTGGGCTACCTCGTGTGGTCCCTGCTCCCCGTGATCATCGCGGTGCTGTTCTCGTTCAACGCGGGCCGCTCACGGACGGTCTGGCAGGGGTTCTCGTTCCGGTGGTACTGGGGCGACACGCAACGCTCGGTCTGGCACGACGCGAGCCTGCACACCGCGCTCGAGCACACGTTCCTGCTCGGCATCGTCACGACCGCGATCTGCGTACCTCTCGGCGTCATGTTCGCGCTCGGCGTGGACCGCTGGCACGGCCGGCTGCCGACGGGTGCCAGCGTCGTGATGCTGCTGTCCTTCGTCATCCCGGAGACGCTGCTCGCGGTGGCGCTGCTGTTCCTGGTGAACGAGGTGACGACGCCGCTCCAGCTGGGCACGTCCGCCCAGGTCGCCGGGCTGGTGACGTTCCAGCTCTCGTACCCCGTGGTGATCGTGCGGGCGCGGCTGCTCACGATCGGCAAGCACTACGAGCAGGCCGCGATCGACCTCGGCGCGTCCCAGCTCGGGGCGATCCGCCGGGTGCTGCTGCCCCTGCTCGCCCCGGCCATCTTCGCCAGCGCGGTGCTCGTGTTCGCCGACGTGATCGACGACTTCGTCATCGTGCGCTACCTCTCCGGCGACGCGTCCACCGAGCCCGCGTCCGTCAAGATCTACAACACGGCACGGGCGGCGCCGACGCCTGCCCTGAACGCCCTGGCGACCGTCCTGCTCGTCGCGTCGTTCGCGGCCGTGCTGATCGGGCTCGTCGTCTACCGGCGGCTGCGCCGCGGGGAGCGCGACAAGTCCGACCTCGAGCGCTTCACCGGAGGGGTGTGAGAGACGTGTCCGCGTTGCCGTTCTTCCCCAACGTCGTCGCCGGAAGGCCCGTCGACGCGGTCGAGCGTGGACGGATCGTGAGCACCGACCCGGTCACCGGCGAGCCGTGGGCGGAGGTGGCCGACTCCGGTCCGGGCGATGTCGACGCCGCGTGCGCGGCGGCGGCGGACGCGTTCTCGGGCTGGCGACGCACGACGCCGGGGGAGCGGATGGACGCGCTGCTCGCCGCCGCGGACGTGCTGGCCCGCAACGCCAAGGAGCTTGCCGAGCTCGAGGTCCGCGACACCGGCAAGCCGCACGCTCTCGTGCTCGAGGAGGAGATCCCGCCGTCGCTGGACCAGGTGCGCTTCTTCGCCGGGGCCGCCCGGCTGCTCGAGGGGCGGGCGCTCGGGGAGTACGCCGAGGGGCTGACCTCGGGCGTACGGCGGGAGCCGGTCGGGGTGTGCGGCCAGATCACGCCCTGGAACTACCCGTTCATGATGGCGGTCTGGAAGTGGGCGCCTGCGATCGCGGCGGGCAACACCGTCGTGCTCAAGCCGTCCGAGCTCACGCCGGCGTCGACCCTGCGGACGGCGGAGCTGCTCGCCGAGGTGCTGCCCGCGGGCGTGCTCAACGTGGTGTGCGGGGGTGCCGGGACGGGGGAGCTGCTCGCGTCCCACGAGGGCGTGGCGATGGTGTCGCTGACCGGCAGCGTCCGCGCGGGTCGTGCGGTGGCCGCGGCGGCCGCGCGCCGGGTGGGCCGCGTCCACCTCGAGCTCGGGGGCAACGCCCCGGCCGTCGTCTTCGCGGACGCCGACCCGGACGAGGCGGCGACCGGCATCGCCGGCTCGGCGTACTACAACGCGGGCCAGGACTGCACGGCGGCCGCGCGCGTGCTCGTCGAGCAGGGGGCGTACGCGCGGGTGGTCGAGGCTCTGGTGGCAGTGGCACGGGACACGCGGACAGGCCCTCCGCAGGAGCCGGGCGTCTCCTACGGCCCGCTCGTCGCCGAGGCGCACCGGGACCGCGTGCTCGGCCTGCTCGCCCGGCTGCCGGACGGGGCGCAGGTGCTGATCGGCGGCGACAGGCCGGACCTGCCCGGCTGGTTCCTGCACCCGACGGTGGTCACGGGCGTCGCGCAGGACGACGAGATCGTGCAGACGGAGATCTTTGGCCCTGTCCTCACCGTCCAGCCGTTCCGGGACGAGGCCGAGGCGCTCGCCATGGCCAACGGCGTCCCGTACGGGCTCACCGCCAGCGTCTGGACGCGGGACCACGCGCGGGCCATGCGCCTGCTGCGGGACCTCGAGTTCGGTGCGGTCTCGGTGAACGCGCACGCGCCGACTGTGAGCGAGATGCCGCACGGGGGGTTCGGCATGTCCGGCTACGGCAAGGACCTCGGCCTGTACGGGCTGGAGGACTACACGCGCATCAAGCACGTCGCGCACGCGTACCGCCCCTGACCTGCCCGTGGCGGGTCGTCGACCCCGCCGGTGAGCCTCGCTGCAGCCGGCGTTGACCAAGCCGTCCCTGGACGGCGCCCGGCCCGCCCGCTTACCCTGACTGTGTGTTCAGTCAGGCTGAGGTCATGGCCCTGCGTGGCCGCCCTGCGCCGTTCGCCGACGGTGAGCTCGCCGACTCCCTGGCGCCGCTCGGCTCCAGTCGGATGCTGCCGCGCCAGGCGTACGCCGATCCGGTGGTCTTCGCCTGGGAGCAGGCCAACTTCTTCTCGGGCTGGGTGTGCACGGGCCGGGCGACGGACGACCTCGTCGAGCCGGGCTCCCGCCGCGCGGTGGGCATCGGCGGGAGCACCGTCCTGCTCGTCCGTGGCGAGGACGGGCTGCTGCGCGCGTTCGCCAACGTGTGCCGGCACCGCGGGCACGAGCTGCTGCCCTGCGGCGGCAGCGCGCGTAAGCGGGCGATCGTCTGCCCGTACCACGGCTGGTCGTACCGGCTGGACGGGTCGCTGTTGAACGCGCCCGGCTTCCGGGACGTCGAGGGCTTCGCACCCGAGGGCCTCGGCCTCGTCGAGATGCCCTTGGCGGAGTGGCACTCGTGGGTGTTCGTCGACCCGTCCCGCGAGGCCGGCGCGTTCGCCGCGCACGTCGGCGCGCTCGAGGACATCGTGAAGCCGTACGCGCCGGAGTCGCTCACGGTCACCACCACCCACGAGTACGAGGTCGCGGCGAACTGGAAGGTGATCGTCGAGAACTACCAGGAGTGCTACCACTGCACGCTGATCCACCCCGAGCTGTGCCAGGTGAGCCCGCCGGACAGCGGGGAGACCCTCGACCTGCCCGGCGACTGGGTCGGGGGCTGGATGGACCTCAAGCCCGCCGTCGAGACCATGTCGCTGGACGGGCGCAGCCAGGGCGCGACGATCGCCACCCTGGACGACCACGGGAAGGCCGCGGTCATGTACGCCTCGGTGTTCCCCAACCTGCTCGTCAGCCTGCACCCCGACTACGTGATGACGCACCGGCTGACCCCCCTGGCGCCGGACGCGACGCGGATCGAGTGCGCCTGGCTCTTCCCGGCGGAGGTGGCGGCCGCGGACGGCTTCGACCCCGCGTACGCGGTGGACTTCTGGGACCTCACCAACCGCCAGGACTGGGCGGCGTGCGAGTCGGTGCAGCGCGGGTTCGGCTCGCCGCTGCAGGTGTCCGGGCCGCTCGCCCCCGCGGAGGACGGCGTCCAGCACTTCGTGTCCCGGATCGCCCGCGGCTACCTCCTCCAGCCCTGACCGGCCGCTGACCCTGCCCTCGGAAATGGTCGAGGGGCCGTGTCGAATTCGGTGGCTCCCGTTCGACGTGCTGGTAGAGCCTGGCCCGAACCCCGGTCGGACCCGTCCGGAAGCCCGGCTCATCGACGAGGAGGCACGACGATGCGATTCATGGTCATGGTCAAGGCGGACGCGGACACCGAGGCGGGCGTTCTCCCCAGCGAGGAGCTGCTCACCGCGATGAGCAGGTACAACGAGGAGCTCGCGAAGGCGGGCGTGCTGCTGGCCGGAGAGGGGCTGCACCCCAGCTCCAAGGGTGCGCGCGTGCGGTTCTCCGGGGACAAGCGGACGGTCGTCGACGGGCCGTTCACCGAGACGAAGGAGCTCGTCGCCGGCTTCTGGCTCCTCGACGTGCGGTCGCGGGACGAGGCGATCGAGTGGGTCAAGCGGTGCCCCAACCCCCTGGAGGGGGAGTCCGAGATCGAGATCCGCCAGGTGTTCGAGGCCGACGACTTCGGCGAGGCGTACACGCCCGAGGCCAGGGAGCGCAACGAGAGCCTGCGCAGCGGGTTGGCGGAGCAGTAGGGCAGCCGAGCGACGTCGCGACCGGCCCGCCGGCAGTGCCGGCTCGGGTCGGTCCCGGCCGGTCGGGGGGGTCACGAGCGCCGGCGGGTCACGCCGATCCCGCTTGCTCTGCCGGGCGTCGTGCGGTAGTCGGGAGCGGTGACGGCTTCTGCGACGTACGAGGCGATCGACGCCGTGTGGCGGATCGAGTCCGCGCGGCTCATCGCGGGGCTCACCCGGGTCGTCCGCGACGTCGGGCTCGCGGAGGACTTCGCGCAGGACGCCCTTGTGGCGGCGCTCGAGCAGTGGCCCGAGTCGGGCGTCCCGGACAACCCCGGCGCCTGGCTCATGGTCACCGCGAAGCGGCGGGCGATCGACGCGATCCGCCGCAGCGCGACGCTCGAGCGCAAGCAGGCCGAGATCGGGCGCGCGCTCGAGACCTCGCTGCAGGACTCGGCCACCGAGGAGGTCGAGGCGGCCGTCGACGGGGACGTCGGTGACGACCTGCTGCGCCTCGTGTTCATCTCGTGTCACCCGGTGCTCGCGACCGAGGCACGGGTCGCGCTCACGGTGCGCCTGCTCGGCGGGCTGACGACCGCGGAGATCGCCCGCGCGTTCCTCGTCCCCGAGTCGACCGTCGCGCAGCGGATCGTGCGGGCCAAGCGGACTCTGGCCGACGCCCAGGTGCCCTTCGAGGTGCCGTACGGCGCGGACCGCGACGCGCGCCTCTCGTCCGTCCTCGAGGTCGTGTACCTCGTGTTCAACGAGGGGTACGCGGCGACCGCCGGTGACGACCTGATCCGCCCGGCGCTGTGCGAGGAGGCCCTGCGCCTCGGCCGCGTCCTGGCCGGGCTCGCCCCCGACGAGCCGGAGGTGCACGGTCTCGTCGCGCTCCTGGAGATCCAGGCGTCGCGGATGCGTGCCCGGGTCGGCCCGTCCGGTGAGGCCTTCCGGTTGACCGACCAGGACCGCGCCCTCTGGGACCGGCTCCTCATCGAGCGCGGTCTCGCCGCGCTCGACCGTGCGGAGCGGCTCACCGAGACACTCGGCCAGGGGCGCGGGCCGTACACGCTGCAGGCCGCGATCGCCGCCTGTCATGCGCGGGCGGCCACCGCCGAGGCGACGGACTGGGTACGCATCGCCGCGCTGTACGCCGCCCTCGTCCAGCGCACCCCGTCGCCCGTGGTGGAGCTGAACCGTGCGGTCGCGGTCGGCATGGCGTTCGGCCCCGCTGCCGGCCTCGACCTGGTCGACGCGCTGGCCTCGGAGCCGGTGCTCGCGAGCTACCACCTGCTGCCGAGCGTGCGCGGTGACCTGCTGGCCCGGCTCGGGCGGGACGCCGAGGCGCACGAGGAGTTCCTGCGTGCCGCCGATCTGACCCGCAACACCCGGGAGCGCGACGTCCTGCTCGACCGCGCCGCCGAGGTCCGGCCCGGGCGGGCGCGTTCTTCGGGCTAGGCGGGCGCCTCGATGCTGCCGGAGGACACCGCGACGACGTCCCCGGACACCCTCGCCTCGACCGCACGGCCGCCCTCGGCGTCCACCGCCACCCGGAGCATCGACCGACGCCCGACCTCCACGCCCTGGACGACGTCGAAGCGCGACGACCCGTCGGCCGGCAGAAGGCCGTGGGCCACTGCGTGCACGGCGAGGCCCAGCGCGGCGGACCCGGTCGCCGGGTCCTCCATGACGCCGATGTCGGTCGCGAACATCCGTGCGCGGACGTGCTCCGTATCGGGGGCGTCCGGCCAGCCCACGACGTACACCCCGACCGCGCCGTACGTGTCGAGCGCGACCGGCCGCGCGCGTGCCACCGCCTCGGGGTGGACGTGCAGGAAGCAGAACTGCACGCCGGTCCCGGCCTGCTGCACGGGCGTGCCGGTGAGGTCCTCCGGGCGCAGCCCCACCCCGGCGGCGACCGCCGCACCGTCCAGCAGGTCACCCAGGGTGGGGGCGCCGCCGGTGAGCGTGACCGGTCCGGCCTTCTCCGACACGAGGAGTGGCAGGTCGCCGGCCCCGCACGCCTGCACGACGCGACCGGCCCCGACCCGTCCGCGCGCGGCCATCAGCCAGGCCGTACCGACCGAGGGGTGACCCGCGAACGGCAGCTCGGACGCCGGCGTGAAGATGCGCAGGTGGTAGTCGACGTCTCGGGCGGCCTGCTCGGGGGTCGGGCTCAACGGGAACGTCGTCTCCGAGAGGTTGAACTCGCGGGCGATGGCCTGCATCTGCTCGGTGGACAGCGCCTCCGCGCCGTTCACCACCGCGAGCGGGTTGCCGCGGTACGCGGTGTCGGTGAAGACGTCGACGACTTCGAAGTCCAGGCGTGTCATGCGGCCAAGTCTGGACGACCGGGCGCTGCCACTTCGACCCGTTTCGTGCTGCCCGCGCCGAGGGGGGCATCATCACCGGCATGCGTGTCCTCGTCACCGGCGGCACCGGGTTCGTCGGCGCCCACACGGTCGCCGCCTTGAGCGACGCCGGCCACGAGGTCCGCGTCCTTGCCCGGCGGCCGGCGCAGCTGGCCGAGTCGCTGCGTCCGCTGGGGGCGACGGTGCCCGACGTCGCCGAGGGGGACGTCCTCGACGAGCGCGCCGTCGCCCGGGCGATGGACGGGTGCGATGCGGTGGTGCACGCGGCGGCCGTGTTCTCCACGGACCCGCGCCGCGCCGAGGAGATGCGGCGGACGAACGCCCTCGCCACGGAGCGCGTCGTGGCGTACGCGGCGGAGCGGGGCCTCGACCCCGTGGTGCACGTGTCGACGACGGTGGCGCTCACCCGGCGCGGAGGCAGCGGGCCCGACCTGCCGCTCGGGGACATCCGCGGGGCGTACGCCGAGTCGAAGATCGCCTCCGAGCGGGTCGCCCGCCGGCTGCAGGAGCAGCGGGCGCCCGTGGTGACGGTCTACCCGGGCTCCGTCTTCGGCCCGCACGACCCGTACCGCGGAGAGCAGGGGGAGCGGGTGCGCTGGATCCTGCGGGGCCTGTTCCCGCTGTGGCCGGCCGGCGGGATCCATGTGGTGGACGTCCGCGACGTGGCCCGGGTGATCGCGGCGGTGCTCGAGCCCCGGCGCGAGGGGCGGCCCGGCGCCGTGCCGCAGCCGCCGCGGTACGTCGTGCCCGGCCACCACGTGAGCGGCGCCCACCTCTACGGGACGTTGGCGGAGCTGACCGGGCGACGGCTGCCGCACGTCACGCTGCCCGGGAGCGTGATCGGCCCGGCCACCCGGCTCATCGATGCGGTGCAGGCGAGGCTTCCGGAACGGTGGCGCTACCCCGCCGACCACGAGGGTGCCGAGGTGGTGCTCCGCCACACACGCATGGACGACTCCCGGGCACGGGCCGAGCTCGGGGTCGAGCCGACCCCGCTGGCGGACGTCCTGCGGGACACCGTGCGCTGGCTCGTCGAGTCCGGACGCCTGCCGGCCCGCCGCGCGGGGCGCCTGGGCTGACCGCCCGGGCTGACCGCCTGGGCTGAACGCCCGCGCTGAGCGCCCGCGCCGGGACGTCGTTCAGGCGAGTGCGGGTACCGCGTCCCCGGGGTCGATCACCGCCGGGTCGGCGTGCAGCACTTCCGGGTACTTCGTGCCCGCGCCGGTGTTGAGCACGACGACCCGCTCGGCCTCGCCGATCCAGCCCCGGGCACGCAGCGACTCGACCGCGCACAGCGCAGCGGCCCCCTCCGGGCACAGCAGCAGGCCGTCCAACCGGGCACAGCGGCCGACCATGTCGACGATGTCCTCGTCGTCCACGGCGACCGCCGTGCCGTCCGACTCGGCGAGGGCGTCGAGGACGAGCGCGTCGCCCAGCGGTGAGGGCACGGTGATGCCGAACGCGACCGTCCGGGCGTCCTGCCACGGCTCGGAGGTACGCCGCCCCTGCTCGTACGCCCGCACGATCGGCGCGCACCCGGTGGACTGCGCGGCGACGAGGCGCGGGGTCTGCCCGTCGATCCAGCCCAGCTCCCGAAGCTCCGCCACCGCCTTGTGGATCCCGACCAGCCCGACCCCGCCCCCGGTCGGGTACACGATGACGTCCGGCATCTGCCAGCCCAGCTGCTCGGCGAGCTCGAGGCCCATCGTCTTCTTGCCCTCGAGCCGGTACGGCTCCTTGAGCGTGGACGCGTCGAACCAGGTCGGGTCCGTGGCGACCAGCTCGCGGACCGCCGCACCCGCGTCACTGATCAGCCCGCGGACGAGCACGACCTCGGCCCCGTACGCCGTGGCCTCGCGGCGGTTGATCTCGGGGGAGTCCTCCGGCATCACCACGCAGAGCCGGATGCCGGCCCGCGCCGCGTAGGCGGCCCACGCCGCACCGGCGTTGCCGTTCGTGGGCATGGCGATCCGTCTGACCCCGAGCTCGGCGGCACGGGAGATTCCGCACGCCGCACCGCGTGCCTTGAACGTGCCGGTGGGGATGAGCGCCTCGTCCTTCACCAGCAGGCCGGGGACCCCGATGCTGCGCCCGAGGCGCGGAGTGCCGAGCACCGGCGTCATGCCCTCGCCGAGCGTGACCACCCGGTCGGCACCCGAGACCGGCAGGAGCTCGTGGTACCGCCACATGCTCGGAGGCCGCCTGTCCAGGTCCTGCCGGTCGAGTGCCGTCGCGAGCCGGTCGAGGTCGTACCGGACGACGAGCGGCGCCCCGCAGGTGCACAGCCCCAGCACGGTGTCCGGGTCGTACCGGCGCGTGCAGCGCGAGCAGTCGACGTGGGAGACGTACGTGTACTGCTGGTGGGCCCGCATGGCCGGCTCCTCGCAAGGGTCGGGACTCGACCCACACGGTAGGAACCCGCCCAGCCGGCCACTCAGGCAGGCCAGCTCGCGCCTCGGCCCCGCCGCGGACGCGCGCTAGCCGCCGGCCATCGCCCCGACGACGAGGAACGGCTCGGTGCCGTCGGCCACGCGGTCGGGCAGCGGCGAGTCCGGCTCCTCGTGGGACAGGTCCTGCTCGCAGGCGAAGAACCGGACGAAGGCCCGGCGTCGCCCGCTGTCGCGGTCGCGGATCGTCCCCCGCAGCACCGGGTAGCTCTCCTCGAGCGCGTCGAGGACGTGACGCTGCGTGACCTGGCCGGCCACGTCCAGCTCGACCTCGCCATGGACGTGGGCGAGCGTCCGCAGGTGGGCCGGGAGCACGACGCGGATCATGAGAGCGTCTGCACCTCCACGGACAGCACGGCGGGGAGGTCCCGCACGATCGGTGCCCAGGAGTCCCCGGCGTCGGCGGACGCGTACACCTGCCCGCCCGACGTCCCGAAGTAGACGCCGCACTCGTCGAGCGAGTCGACGGCCATCGCGTCGCGCAGCACGTTCACGTAGCAGTCGCGCTGGGGGAGGCCCTTGCTGAGCGGCTCCCACTCGTTGCCACCGGTGCGGCTGCGGTACACGCGCAGCTTTCCTTCCATGACGTAGTGGAGGGAGTCGCTCGTGATCGGCACCACGTAGACGGTCTCCGGCTCGTGCGCGTGCACGTCGATGCAGAACCCGAAGTCCGTGGGCAGGTCGCCGCTGATCTCCGTCCAGGACGCGCCCGCGTCGTCGCTGCGCATGACGTCCCAGTGCTTCTGCATGAACAGCGTGTCCGGGCGGGACGTGTGGCGTGCGAGGCGGTGGACGCAGTGGCCGACCTCGGCGTCCTCGTCCGGGATGCCGCCCGAGCGCAGGCCCTTGTTCGACGGGACCCAGCTCTCGCCGCCGTCCTCGCTGCGGAACACGCCCGCCGCGGAGATGGCCACGTGGATCTTGTCCTCGTCGCGCGGGTCGAGCAGGACCGTGTGCGCGCACATCCCGCCCGCCCCCGGCTGCCACGACGGTGCCGAGGGGTGGGTGCGCAGGGCCGGCAGCTCCGTCCAGGACCTGCCGCCGTCCCGGGAGCGGTACAGGGCGGCGTCCTCGATGCCGGCGAACACCGTGTCGGGGTCGGTCGCCGACGGCTCGAGGTGCCACACCCGCGTGAACGCGAAGGGCCGGGACGTGCCGTCGTACCACTGGTGGGTGCCCGGCTCGCCCACGTACGAGAAGTCGTTGTCCACCGGCTCCCAGGTCGTGCCGCCGTCGTCGGAGCGCTGGATCACCTGGCCGAACCAGCCCCCGGACTGGGACGCGTACAGCCGGTCGGGGTCGGCCGGGGACCCGTTGACGTGGTAGACCTCCCAGCCCGCGAAAAGGGGGCCGGTGACGTCCCACTGCTTGCGCGTGCCGTCCGACGTCAGGACGAAGGCGCCCTTCCGCGTCCCGACGAGTACCCGTACGCCGCTCATGCCGTGGTCCTCACTCTCGGAGACTCCACGGAACCTAGCAGCGTCAACTTGTGGAAAACAAGCGGAAAGTGCGACGAACGAAGTGCGGGGTCTACACTCCCCGGCATGGCGACCTCGCGCAGCTACCACGATGCGTGCGGGATGGCCCACGCGCTCGATCTCGTGGGCGAGCGGTGGGCGCTGCTCGTGCTCCGCGAGCTGGTCCTCGGCCCCAAGCGGTACACCGACCTGCGGGCCGACCTGCCCGGGATCAGCACCAACGTGCTGGCCAACCGCCTCGAAGAGCTCGAGCGGACGGGCGTGCTGCGCCGGCGCCGGCTTCCGCCACCGGCCGGGTCGAGCGTGTACGAGCTCACCGACTGGGGCCGGCAGCTCGAGCCGATCATGTGCGACCTGGGCCGGTGGGGGGCCAGGTCCCCGGACCGTCCGGAGGACGCGCACCTGAGCATCACGTCCTGCGTCCTGTCGCTGCGCACGAACTTCGCCCCGCAGGCCGCCCGCGGGGTCCGGCTCTGCCTCGAGATCGTCCTCGGCGAGGACCGCTTCCACGCACGCGTCGACGACGGGCGGTTCGAGATCACCCCCGGCGGGGTCGAGGCGCCCGATGCCGTCGTCGAGTCCGACCCGGTCACGCTGGCCTCGGTGCTCTACGGGGGGCGCAGCCTCGCCGACGCGACCCGCTCGGGGGCGCTCTCGGTCCGGGGCGAGAAGGCCGCCGTCGCACGGTTCCTCTCGCTGTTCCTGCTGCCGGAACCGGCCGCTGTGTGACCGCATGGGTGCTGCACGTCGACCTCGACCAGTTCCTCGCCGCCGTCGAGGTGCAGCGCCACCCCGAGCTCCGCGGGCGTCCGGTCGTCGTCGGGGGTGACGGCGACCCGACGAAGCGCGGCGTGGTGAGCACCGCGTCGTACGAGGCCCGCGCGTACGGGGTGCACTCGGGCCTCCCGCTGCGGACCGCGGTACGGCGCTGCCCGGACGCGGTGTTCCTCCCGGTCGACCGCGACGTGTACGAGACCGCCTCGGCCCTGGTGATGGCGACGCTGCACGGGTTCGACGCGGTGGTGGAGGAGCTCGGCTGGGACGAGGCCTTCCTCGGCGTCGACACCGACGACCCGGAGGGGGTCGCCCGCGAGGTCCAGGAGCGCGTCCGTACGACGACCGGCCTGGACTGCACGGTCGGCATCGGGCAGAACAAGCTGCAGGCCAAGCTCGCCACCGGGTTCGGCAAGCCGGCCGGTGTCTTCCGGCTGACCAGCGACACCTGGTTCGACCTCCTCGGGGACCTGCCGACCGACGCGCTGTGGGGCATCGGGGCGAAGACCGCCAAGCGGCTCGCCCCCTGGGGCATTGCCACCGTCCGTGACCTCGCCACCACGAGCCCGGAGGACCTCGCCGCCCGCGTCGGACCGGCGACAGGGCCGTGGCTCGTCCACCTCGCCCGCGGTGAGGACAGCTCTCCCGTGTCCGGCACGCCGTACGTCGCGCGCTCCCGCAGCCGCGAGACCACGTTCCAGCAGGACCTCGACGACGCCGACGACGTGCGGCGCGAGGTCGTACGCCTGGCGCGGCAGGTCGCCGACGACGTCGCCGCCGAAGGCAGACCGGTCATCCGCGTCGTGGTGAAGGTGCGCTACGTCCCGTTCACCACGCGCACGCACGGCCACACGCTCGGCACGCCGAGCGACGACCCGGCGGTGATCGAGCAGGAGGCGTTGGCTGCGCTCGACCGGTTCACCGAGAGCCGGAAGGTGCGCCTGCTCGGCGTCCGGGCCGAGATGGGCCGCGGGTGAGCGGGGCGGGTCACCCGGAGAAGTGCTCCTTGCGGATGACTCCGTGCACGCCCACCGTCCGGTCGACGACCTGCGAGACCTCGAAGTCGGCCGCGGCCGAGAGGTACGCGTACGCGACCGCACGGTCCATTCCCTGGTCGTGCTCGAGGAAGTCGAGCGCGTTGAGGACAACGCGGCGCATCGCGACGTCGAGGTCGCTGCGCTGGCCGTCCTGGGAGCCGTCGGGGTCCGAGAGGCCGACCGGCACCCACGATTCGGGCGTCTCCACGAAGGGGTAGCCGAACGCCACGGACGGCGCGTCGGCCGACCCCTGCTTGCAGACCGTGAGCCGGAACGTGCCGCGCAGCGCGCCCTCCATCGCCGTCAGTGCGACCTCGCCGCTCCCCATGGCCATGTGCGGGTCGCCCACGTGGAAGAGAGCACCCTCGGCGAACACCGGGAGGTAGAAGGTGGAGCCCACGCCGAGCAGGTTGATGTCGATGTTGCCCCCGCCCAGCGTGGGCGGCACGGAGTTCAGCTGCGGGGCCACGAGTCCGTCCGCGGTGGCGAAGGCGACGCCCATCAGGCCCATGAACGGGGCGAGCGGGAAGACGACCTCACCGGAGGGTCCGCGCGGGAGCACGCCGCTCGGGGCCCCGTCGTGCCCGCGGCGGACCGGGGTGAACACGGACACGTTGCCGTAGCGGGTGGGGTCGCCGGTGTCCCTGCCGTCGGTCTCGACCGGCGGCATGATCTCCTCCAGAGCGATGCCGTCGGGAACGCCGCCGTCCGGCAGACGCGGCAGCGCCCCCTTGCCGTGGCGGCTCGACACCACGCCGTAGGGCACTCGCGGCAGCATCGAGAGCATGTCGACCTTGAGCACGTCGCCCGGCTCCGCGCCCTCCACGTGGATCGGGCCGGTGACCACGTGCGGGCCGTCGACGTCGAAGTCGCGCGGCGCCCTGTCGTACTCGCGCGCCACGTCGATCGCGTCCTGCAGCACCTGGCGACGCGGCACGCCGTGCCCGGCGAAGTACGCGACCGGGTCACGGCCCTGGTCCTCGAGAATGCCCTCGTGCGACACCGTGTCGACGGTGACGGTCTGGCCTGATGTCACCCTCAGGACCGGTTCGCTGCCCAGTGCCGGCACGTACCCCCACCGCACCTGGTCAGGCCGTGAGGGCAGGTAGTGGTCCCCGTCGATCGGCCCCTTGCCCGGCTGGAGTACCTCGCGCGGAAGCCGTACGGCGGCGGCGCCCGCCGAGCCCGAGGCGCGAGCGGTGCCGGTGAGCGCGGACGACGCGCCGACGGCGCCCACCGCTGCCGCCATCAGGAACCCCCGCCGACCGAGGCCGGCCGCGAGGACGTCACGTGCCTGCTGTTGCGCACCGTTGCTGGTCATAGCCGATGATATCGACTCACCCTCGCGGGTGATCTCGAGGTGTCCTCGCGCGCGTACGTTGCAGGTACAGGGTGCGTTTCAGAGGGTGGCTGAGCTGTCTTCCACGTACCGCCGGCCGGGCCCGGAGGAGCAGCGATGAAGCCGCGCACCGACGACCACGAGCTCGAGACCCCCCGAGACGAGGACCACGCTCACGCCGCGTACGAGCCCGAGCACCCGAGGCGAAACCTCGCGGCCCGGATGGGGCACTGGAGCGCCTGCCACTGGAAGACAGCCACGTTCGGGTGGCTTGCCTTCGTCGTGGTGGCGTTCCTCGTCGGCAACCTGGTCGGCACGGAGCAGATCGACCGGGCGAGCGCAGGCCCCGGCGAGTCGGGCCGTGCGGACAAGATCCTGGACGAGGGCTTCACGCAGCCCGCCGGGGAGAGCGTGCTCCTGCAGAGCAACGACCTCACCGTCGACAAGCCCGCGTTCCGGGCCGCTCTCGCGGACACCCTCGGCACGCTGGAGGGCAACCCGGACGTGACGAAGATCCGCTCGCCCCTGGACCCGGCCAACGAGGGCCAGATCTCCGAGGACCGGGGCGCGGCACTCGTCGAGTTCCAGGTCACCGGCGACCCGGACAAGGCCGTCGACAAGATCGACCCGATCGTCGCCGACGTGGCCGACGTGGCGAAGGCGCCCCCCGGGCTGTTCATCGGCGAGTTCGGTGACGCGAGCGCGGACAAGGAGCTGAACCAGGCGTTCAGCGACGACCTGAAGAAGGCTGGGCTGTTCTCGCTGCCGATCACGCTGCTCATCCTCGTGATCGCGTTCGGGGCGCTGGTCGCCGCCGGGATCCCGCTGCTGCTGGCGCTCACCGCGGTCCTGGCGACGATGGGGCTCGTCGCGCTGCCGAGCCAGGTGGTGCCGATGGACGAGTCCGTCAGCGCGATCATCCTGCTCATCGGGCTCGCCGTCGGCGTCGACTACTCGATGTTCTACCTCAAGCGGGAGCGCGAGGAACGCGCCGCCGGGCGTACCGAGCGTGCGGCACTCGAGGCGGCCGCGGCCACGTCGGGCCGTTCGGTGCTCATCTCCGGCCTGACCGTGCTCGTCGCGATGGCCGGCATGTTCCTCACCGGGGACAAGGGCTTCGCCTCGTTCGGCGTCGCCACGATGACCGTCGTCGCGGTGGCCATGCTCGGCTCGCTCACCGTGCTCCCGGCGCTGCTGAGCCGGCTGGGGGACAAGGTCGACCGGCTGCGCGTCCCGTTCGTGAGCCGGCTGCGCCGTGACGACGGCGAGGGTCGCATCTGGGGCGCCATCATCAACCGTGTCCTGCGCCGCCCGGTCGTGTCCGTGGTGGTCGCCGGCGGGTTCCTCCTGCTCGTCGCCGCCCCCGCGGTGCAGCTGCGGACGGCCGTGCCCGACCCGGGGACGTTCCCCGACTCGCTGTCGGTCATCAAGACGTACGACCGGATGCAGGCAGCCTTCCCCGGGACGGAGATCCCCGCCACCGTCGTCGTGAAGGCGGCCGACGTGACCTCACCCGAGGTGGCCGGCGCGATCGCCGCGCTCGAGGACCAGGCCGTGGCCTCGGGCAAGCTGCACCAGCCCGTGACCGTGGACGTCAACGCCGCGGGCACCGTCGCCAGCGTCGACATCCCGGTCGACGGTGACGGCAGCGACTCCGCGTCGGAGGCCTCGCTGGCCACCCTGCGCGACACCGTCGTGCCCGACACGGTCGGCGCGCTCCCTGGCGCCGAGACGGCCGTCACCGGGTACACCGCCCAGTCCGTGGACTACAACACCCAGATGAAGTCGGTCCTGCCGCTGGTCTTCGGCTTCGTGCTCGTGTTCGCTTTCCTGCTCATGCTCGTCGCCTTCCGCTCCCTGGTCATCGCGTTCAAGGCGATCGTGCTCAACCTGCTGTCGGTGGGTGCCGCGTACGGCGTGCTCGTCCTCGTGTTCCAGCACGGGTGGGGCAAGGAGGTGCTCGGCTTCCAGTCCACCGCGGGTATCGACCCGTTCCTGCCGATCCTGCTGTTCGTCATCCTGTTCGGGCTCTCGATGGACTACCACGTGTTCATCCTGAGCCGCATCAGGGAGACGTACGACCGGGGTGCGAGCACGGAACGCGCGATCGTGCACGGCATCAAGAGCACGGCAGGCGTCGTCACGAGCGCGGCGATCGTCATGGTCGCGGTGTTCGGGGTCTTCGCGACCCTGTCCATGATGATCTTCAAGCAGTTCGGGGTCGGGCTGGCCGTGGCCATCCTCGTGGACGCCACGATCGTTCGCGCCGTCCTGCTGCCCGCGACGATGAAGCTGCTCGGCGAGGCGAACTGGTACCTGCCCCGCTGGCTCGAGTGGCTGCCGCATCTCGAGCACGGGAGCGTGCTCGAGCCGGTCGGCTCCTCCGGCCCTGACGGGACGGTTGACGCCGGAAAGCCCGATGGTGCCGGCGAGCCCGATGGCGCTGGCGTGGTTCCGCGCCCCCGCGAGACCCAGGACATCCCGGAGGGCACCGTTCCGGGGCCGGACGGTGACTCCCGGTAGGCGGTACGCCACGCTTGACCCACGCTTGATCGCATCTGTCCGGAGCCTCTGCGAACGTGGCGACATGCGTCCCGCGCAGGTTCGCGTACGACGCCGCGGTGAGTACGGGGTGGACGGCCTCCCGGTTTTGCGCGTCCAGTCGGTCCTTCTCGCCGCCCTCGTGGTCGCCGCCGTGGTCGCGGCAGTACTCGGGCACGAGGTGGTCGCGGTCCTGCTCGGTGTGGGTGCGATCGGGGGCCTGGTGTGCCTCGCCAGCTACGTCTACACGACCCGGCGCGGCAAGTTCGAGGTCTGGGCGGAGGTGCTCTCGGACCTCGGGCTGCGCGGCGACGAGGAGGTGCTCGACGCCGGGTGCGGGCGCGGCGCGGTGCTGCTCATGGCCGCGGAGCGGCTCACGGGCGGACGCGCCGTCGGCTTCGACCTGTGGCGCTCCCTCGACCAGTCGGGCGACGAGGTCGACCCCGCGCTGCGCAACGCGCACGCCGAGGGCGTGGCCGACCGTGTGGAGGTGCACACGGGCGAGATCGCGCAGATGCCGTTCCCCGACGGCTCGTTCGACGTCGTGCTGAGCAGCCTCGCCCTGCACCACATGCACGACCCGAGGGAGCGGGCTGCCGCGCTCGCGGAGATGGTCCGTGTGGTGCGCCCGGGTGGCCGGGTCGTCATCGCGGACATCAGCCGCGCCCACGAGTACGCCGAGCAGCTGCCGGGGCTCGGCGTCCGCTCCGTCGGCCTGCGCGACCTGGGCTGGCGCTTCTGGTACGGCGGCCCGTTCCTGCCGACACGGCTCGTCACCGGGACGCGCGCCTAGCACGCGCGCCAAGCACGCCCGCCCAGCACGCGCGCCCAGCACGCCCGCTCCCGGCGCAGCGTGAGGGCCCGCCGGATGGCCTTGTCCCAGCCGTACCGCGGACGCGAGACAATGGGGCGGTCAGCAGGCCCCTCGGGCGCGTCGCGACGCCGGGAAGAGGAGGAACGTGGCTCCGGAGACCGGCGCGTCGGTGTCCCAGGCGAGCGTGATCCGTACCTCGACGGGGGCGGTGCTCGTCACCACAGGTGGCCTCGTCGCCGTGTTCGTCACGTCCGCGCTCGCGCCAGAGCTTGCCCGCGACGCCGACGTGACCCCGTCGCGCCTCGGGCTGGCGGTGGCGGTGTTCTTCGCCACCGGTGCGTTCGCGGCGCCGGTCGGCGGGCGGTTGGCGGACCGGTTCGGCAGCGTCCGGGTCATGCGCGCCTCCCTCGGGCTCGCCGCGGCCAGCCTGCTCGCGATCGGCGTGCTCGTCGACGGGTGGGTCGGGCTCGTCGTCGCGCTCGGGGTGGCCGGGGTGTCGAACGGCGCGATCCAACCCTCCGCCAACCGATACGTGAGCCGGCTGACGCCCCGCAACCGCCAGGGCCTGGCGTTCGGCATCAAGCAGTCGGCGATCCCCGCGGCGATGCTGCTCGGTGGCGTGTCCGTCCCGGTGGCGGCGTACTTCACCGGGTGGCGCGCTGTGTTCATCGTGTGTGCCGTGGTCGCCGTCGCCCTGGGCTGGACGGTGCGCGTCCCGGCCCCTGCCCGGGGCAGGTCCCGCGACGGCGGGCACGTCCCGCTGCCCTCCGCGGCACGCCGCGCGCTGCTGGTGGTGGCGGTCGGGTGGGCGCTCGCGTCCTCGGGGGCGAACGGGCTCGGCTCGTTCCTCGTGCTGGGTGCCGTGCACGACGGCTTCTCCCACGTCGCCGCGGGCGTTCTCCTCGTCGTCGGGTCGATGTTCAGCATCGCGGCTCGTGTCCTGGTCGGCCTGCTGGCAGACCGGTCCGACCGGGTCGGGTTCAGCCTCGCCGGGTTGATGGCGGTCGCGGGCGGGGTCGGGCTCTGCCTGCTCGCGACGGGGACGATGTGGGCGTACGTCCTGATCCCGCTGCTCGGCTACGCACTCGGCTGGGGCTGGCCCGGGCTGGTCAACTACCTCGTCGTGCGCGCGTACCCGGACAAGCCCGGCCAGTCCACCGGGCTGATCCAGGCGGGAGCGAGCACGGGCGCATGCCTGGGCCCGCTCGCGTTCGGTGTTATCGTCGACTACAGCGGCTACCCCGTGGCGTGGCTGCTCGCCGGTGTCTCGCTGCTGCTCTCCAGCGTGCTCATCGCCGGCGCACGGCGGCTGCTCCCTCCGGTGGGTGCGCGCGCCGGAGAGGGGACGTGAGGCAGGCCGCGAGTCGACGGCTCGCCGGCCTCGTCAGCCCGGTGCTCGCGCTGGCCTACCTCGGGTTCGTCAGCCTGGGGATGCCGGACGGGCTGCTCGGGGTCGGATGGCCTTCGATGCGGGACGACTTCGGCGTCCCCGTCGACGCGGTCGGCTTCGTGCTGGCGGTGATGACCGCCGGGTACTTCTCGTCCAGCGTCGCCGCCGGGTTCGTGCTGGCCCGGCTGGGCGTGGGCAGGCTGCTCGCGGTGAGCACGGTGCTCGCCGGGTGCGCCCTGACGGGGTACGCCCTGTCGCCCGGTCTCCCGCTGCTCGTCGCCTTCGCGCTGGTGCTGGGGCTCGGCTCGGGGGCCGTCGACTCCGGCCTCAACACGTACGCCGCGGGGCACTTCGGCGCGCGGCAGATGAACTGGCTGCACGCCAGCTTCGGCCTCGGCGCGATGGTCGGCCCGCTCGTGATGAGCGCGGCCCTCGAGACGGACCTCACCTGGCGATGGGGGTACGGCGCGGTGGCGCTTGCCCAGGCGGCGCTGGCGGTGGCGTTCCTGCTCACCGTGAGGCTGTGGGACGACCAGCCGCCGGCCACTCCCGGGCCCGTGCACGACGATCGGCCACCGCGGGTGGGCGCCGTATCGGCGGGGTCGACGCTGCGACTCCCGGCGGTCTGGCTGGGGGTGGTCCTGTTCGTCGTGTACACGGGTATCGAGGTCGGGGTCGGGCTGTGGGCGTACACATTGCTCACCGAGTCCCGCGGTGTCTCGCCGGGGGTGGCCGGCGTGTGCGTGTCGGCGTACTGGGGCGCGCTGTTCGTCGGGCGCGTGCTCTACGGCGTCGCCGCGGACCGGCTGCGTACCGGTCAGGTGCTCGGCGTGTGCCTGTGCACGATGGGTCTGGGCGCGGGCCTGCTCGCTGTCCCGGCGCCGGAGGCGCTGGCAGTGCTCGGCGTGGTCCTCATCGGCGGGTTCGCCGCTCCGGTGTTCCCCCTGCTCACGCTCACCACGGCGGAGCGGGTCGGGCCGGCGCACGCCGACCGGGCGATCGGCATGCAGGTCGCGGGCGCGGGGCTGGGCGGTGCGGCGATCCCGGCCGGCATCGGCGTGCTGATCGGCCGGTACGGCGGCGGGGCGCTCGGCGTGTCCCTCGTCGCCCTCGCCGCACTGGCGATCATGCTCTACCTGACACTCGGCCGCCGCGCCGTGCCCCCGGACGCCCCCCTCGCCGCGGGCACGCCGCACAGGCGCTCTGGTGCGTACAGGGATGGAGTTGAATGAGCGGATGCTGGGGCCCAGTGCACGTCTGGCCAACCTCGACCTGAACCTGCTCGTCGCCCTCCGCGAGCTCGTCCGCGAGCGCAACGTCACCCGTGCCGCGGAGCGCCTCGGCGTCACCCAGCCCGCGGCCAGCGCAGCGCTGTCCCGGCTGCGGCGGCACTTCGGTGACGAGCTCCTCGTCCGCGGCAAGGGCGGATACGCGCTCACCCCCCTGGGTGAGCAGCTGGCCGAGCAGGTCGAGGCAGTCTGCGACGCGGCCGAGCATCTGTTCGCCACCACCACCGGGTTCGACCCGGCCACGTCCCAGCGCGAGTTCACCCTCGTCATGGCCGACTACACGATCGCCGTCATGGGCGAGCGGCTGTCCCAGCTCGTGTACGAGGCCGCGCCGCAGGCCAGCCTCCACGTCCGGCTGGTCAGGGAGTCGATGTCCACCGAGTACGCGGAGTCCATCCGGTTCATCGACGGTGTCGTGGCTCCGCCGCTCGGGCGCTCCCGCCCGGCCAGCGTGAGGTCCGCCGAGCTGTTCCGCGACCGGTGGGTCTGCGTCGTGTCGAACGAGAACCGTGCGCTCGGCCCGGGCCCGCTGACCGTGGACGACCTCGCCCGGCTCACCTGGGTCGCGCCGTTCCATCGCGACCCCGGGCACACGTCCGCGGTGCCGATCACCCGCCAGCTCACGCGGTTCGGTATCCAGCCGCACATCGGCGTGCGGGTGGAGAGCTACCTCGCCGTGCCGCACTTCGTCGCCGGGACGGACCGGATCGCGCTCATGCAGGAGCGCCTCGCCGCCCGCTTCGCCGGGCGCATGGACCTGCGGGTGCTGGAGTGTCCGGGCGAGCCCGAGCCGATCGTCGAGGCCCTGTGGTGGCACGAGCACTACCAGGACGAGCCCGCCCACATGTGGCTGCGCGAGCGGGTCGCCGAGGCCGCGCCCCCCGCCCACCTTCCCGCCCCGCCCCCGGCCCAGTCCCTGCCGTGACCGCACGTGGTCCTCGGGCCCGCGGCCCAGGTATCGATCGCACTGATGATCGGTAGACGATTTTGTTGTTTCCGTCACGGAATGTCCGGCTCGTACGCTGACTCGCCATGCCGCACTCGCTGACCGAGCTCAAGGTCGACATCGTCAGCAAGCCTCCTGGTGCGCCCGCGCACGAGATCACCTCGGACGTGTGCATCGTCGGTGCCGGCATCGCGGGCATGTCCGCGGCGATCGAGTCAGCCCAGCTGGGCCGCGACGTCCTCATCGTGGACGGGCTGCCGGTGCTCGGCGGCCAGATGGTCACGTCCTTGATCGGGTTGTTCTGTGGGGTGTACGGCAATGCCCCCGAGCACGAGCAGCTGACCCACGGCGTGTTCGACGACATCTTCCGTGACCTCGACGCCTCGGGGGACCTGCACTTCCAGCGGGGCCACACGACCACCGTCTACTACGACGAGGTGGCGCTCGGCCGATGGCTCGAGACGAGGATCCGCGACCTCGGCGTTCGCGTCGTCACGGGTGCCGTCCTTCGGTCGGTCGACGTCTTCGAGGGCCGCGTCGCGTCGGTCGGCCTGGCCACGCGGTACGGCGACGTCACGGTGAGCGCGCTGGGGTTCGTCGACGCCACCGGGGACGCCTCCCTCACCTGGGAGGCCGGCTTGCCCTGCCACGTGCCGGAGAAGCCGATCTACGGCTCCCAGCAGGTCATCGCCGAGCACGTCGACCTCGACCACGAGCCCAGCCGCGACGAGGTCACCGAGCGGCTGGCCGCGAAGGCCGGCGAGTACGGGCTGATCCGCACGGACGGGCTCGCGTTCTTCTTCCCCGGGCGCGGCACCGCGGTGCTCAACATGACCCATGTCGAGGCGCCGCTCGACCCGGTCCGCGCCTCCGAGGCGCAGCTCGACGGCAAGGCGCAGGCCGACCGGGTGCTCGAGTTCCTCAAGGCGGAGTTCCCCAAGGCGTTCGGGACGGCCCGGGTGCGGGCGTACGGCTTCCCCGGCCGCCGTCAGACCCGGTGGATCAAGGGGCTGCACCAGCTCACCGTCGACGAGGTGCGCGCGGGCACCCGGTTCGAGGACGCGGTGGCGCGGACGGCGTGGCCGATCGAGCTGCACGACACCCCCGAGGGGTACGTCTGGGAGCCGTTCGACGCCGACCACGTGCACTACGTCCCGCTCGCCAGCATGATCCCCGTCGGCGTGCAGAACCTCGTCGCGGCGGGACGCTGCATCGACGCGGACGCCGCCGCCCTGTCGAGCGTGCGCGTGATGGGGCCGTGCGCGGCGATGGGCGCGGGCGCGGCGCACGCGCTGCACCTCGCCGGCAAGGAGAGCGTCCGCGAGGTCGACCTCGGTGCGCTGGCCGACCAGCTCCGGGCGAACCTCGGGCGCGTGGGCTGAGGAGAGGGTGGGCGCGGCAGTCGTGGCGTACGCAGCGAAGGGAGACGGGTCGTGAGGCTCACCGACGACGAGAAGGCCATGCGCGACGGTGCGGAGGGCCGCGCCGTCGCGGCAGCCATGGACCTGCTCGTCCGGTACGGCGAGGCTCTCGACGCCGCGCACCTGTGCGACGTCCGCAACGTGGCCGGCACGATGACGCAGCCCTCGCCGGTGAAAGAGCGCCTCGTCCGCGAGGGCGGCTGGGACAAGGCGTACGCCGTCATCAACCTCGACACCGACGAGGACGTCGAGATCCCCGCGATGCGGGTGCCCACCTGCCAGCTGCAGCACGGGTTCGGCCCGGACTCCGAGGGCGTAGTGCCCTACCCGAAGCAGATGGTGCAGCTCCAGGACGACGCGGAGGCGTTCTACGGCCGGCGGGGCGTGAGCATCCTCGCCACGTGCACGCCGTACCAGGTGGGCAACATCCCCGTCCGCGGCGAGCACTGCGCATGGATGGAGTCCTCCGCCGTCGTGTACGCGAACTCCGTCCTCGGCAGCCGGACGAACTGCGAGGGCGCCGCGTCGACCGGAGCCGCCAGCCTCACCGGCAAGGTCCCCTGCTGGGGCAACCACCTGACCGAGAACCGGTACGGCACCCACCTCGTCGACGCGAAGGTCCCGGTCGACGGGTTCCTCGAGTGGGGCATGTTCGGCTACTTCGTCGGCGACCTCGTCCAGGAGGAGCGGCCCGTCGTCGTGGGCGACCTCGCCCGGCCGGACTCCGTCGACCTCAAGCACTTCGGTGCCGCGGTGGCCACGTCCGGCGGCGTCGAGCTGTTCCACATCCCCGGCATCACCCCCGAGGCGGAGACGCTCGAGGCGGCGTTCGGCCCGCACCCGACGCCGGCCGCCGTGCCGTACGGGCCGGCCGAACGGCGCGCGGTGTACGAGGACCTCAACTCCCAGGGCGAGTCGGAGGACGTCGAATTCGTCCTGCTGGGCTGCCCGCACGCGTCCGTCGAGCAGATCGGGCGGGCCGCCCGGGCGCTCGAGGGCAAGCGGCTCGCGGACGGCACGGCGCTGTGGCTGATGGTCCCCCGCGCGCTCAAGGCGGTCGCCGACCGCAGCGGCTACACCGAGACGATCGAGCGCGCCGGGGGGCAGGTGCTCGCCGACTCGTGTCCGGCCATGTCCCGTGTCGCACCTCCAGGGACGCGTGTGTTCGCCACCGACTCGGCCAAGCAGGCGCACTACCTGCCGGCCATCCTCGGCATCGAGGCGTGGTTCGGGTCGCTGGAGGACTGCGTCGACGCCGCGGTGACCGGCCGGTGGCGGGGGGCGCTGCCGTGACCGGCCGGTTCGGCCGCGGGGTCGTCGTCGCCCTGCACGGCCGCGGGATCGTCCCCGGTGTCGCCGAAGGCGAGGCGCTGGTCTCGTCCGAGACCATCTCGGGCTGGGGCGGCATCGACCCGGCCCAGGGCGTCGTCATCGAGCGGCGGCACCCACTCTTCGGCATCTCGTTCGCGGGGAAGATCCTCGTCTTCCCTGGCGCCAAGGGCTCCTCCGGCTGGTCCGGCTTCTTCCAGGCGACGCGGCTGAACGGCGTCGCCCCGCTCGGCATGGTCTTCACCACCGTCACCACGAAAGTCGCGCTCGGCGCGGTGGTGACCCGCGTCCCCTCGGTCACCGACCTGGACCAGGACCCGCTCGAGGTCGTGAGGACCGGTGACTGGGTCCGCGTCGACGCCGACCGCGGCGTCGTCGAGGTCACACCGGCCGACGCCCGCCCCCCGTACGACCCGACAAAGGAGCCACGACATGCCTGACCGAGCCACCCCCCGAGCCGCGGCGAGCGGCCTCATGTCCCGCCGCCGATTCGTCGGGCGCTCCGCCGCGATGATGGCGGGGCTCGCCGGGGGCGGGACGCTGCTCACCGCGTGCGCGGGCACCGACTCCTCGTCGTCCTCGTCCTCGTCCTCCGGCAAGGCGACCTTCCTCACGATCCTCCCGCTGGAGAACCTCACCTTCACCCCCGAGCTCGTGGCGAGCGCCGACGGGCACTTCAAGGACCAGGGGCTCGAGGTGTCCTTCGAGGCGACCCAGGGCTCCGCGCCAGCGATCCAGACGGTTCTCGCCGGTGGCGCGTTCCTCACCCGGATCGACGCGATGGAGTGCATGATCGCGAACGCGACCAAGGACACGCCGCTGCGCTGCATCGGCACCGTCATCCGCGAGTCGAGCATTCGGTTCGTCTCGACCAGCGAGGACCCGATCGAGAAGCCGGAGGACTTCGTCGGCAAGACGATCGGTATCCCGTCCGAGGGCGGGAGCAGCGAGTGGACGCTCGACCTCGTGCTGCGCTCGGCGGGCATCGACCCCAAGCGCGTGCCGCGCCAGGTGGTCGGGCTGACCCCGGGGACGTACAACCTCGTCAAGTCCGGGCGCATCGGCGCGTACACCGTCGGCCTGGACACCTCGCTGCTGGTCAAGGAGCTGCAGCCGGAGGCGGTCGTGTTCGACCCGGGCACCGTGCTCGACGCCGGGGGCCAGGTGTACGTGACGACCCAGCAGGGCCTCGACGAGAACCGCGACGTCCTCAAGCGCTACATGACCGCGATCCGTGCCGCGATGGACTCCGTGCTCGACGACACCGCGGGAACGAAGACGATCAAGTCCATCAAGAGCAAGTACGCCGTCGAGGCACTCAAGGACACGAGCGTCGCGAAGGACAGCCTCACCCAGTACGCCGACATGTGGACCGCGGGCGGCGCCGACGACCTGCTGGCCACGAGAGCAGAGCAGTGGCAGGCCGGGTACGACCAGCTCGCCTCCGCCGGGATGGTCAAGGAGTCCGTCGACCCGTCGTCCTGGTTCACCAACCAGGTCGTGCCGAAGGCCTGACGACGCGTCCAACCCGGCACGGTTCGGAGAGTCCCATGTCACCCGTCCTGCGAAGCAACCTCCCGGTCGGCAGCCCCCGCTGGGCGACCCGGCGCGCGCAGTGGCGCTCGCTCGGGCTGTCGGTCGAGGACCTGGAGAAGCCCAAGATCGCCGTCGTGAACTCCTCGTCCGACCTGGCGCCCTGCTTCAGCCACCTGGACGGGATCTGCGGGCCGGTCAAGCAGGCCATCAGGGACGCCGGAGGCGTGGGGTTCGAGATCCGGACGACCGCGCCCACCGACTTCATCATGAGCGCGGGCCGGCGCGGCGGGTACGTGCTGTCCAGCCGTGAGCTGGTGGCCCACGACATCGAGGCGGCGGTCGAGGGCGCCCAGCTCGACGGCATGGTGTGCCTCGCGTCGTGCGACAAGACGACGCCCGGGCACCTCATGGCCGCGGCACGGCTGAACGTCCCGACCGTTGTGGTCGCGTGCGGCTACCAGCAGACCGGGGTGTTCCGCGGCGAGGAGTGCGACATCGAGGAGGTCTTCCTCCAGGCCGGCCACCTCTCCTCCGGCGGCGTCACGCTGGACGACCTGTCCGCGATGTGCGACTGCGCGATCGCGAGCCCGGGTGTCTGCGCCGGCATGGGCACGGCGAACTCGATGCACTGTGCCGCCGAGGCACTCGGGATGACGCTGCCCGGCTCCACGCCGGTCCGGGCGAACAGCCCCGCGATGTGGGACGTGGTGGCGGATGCCGGACGTGCCGCCGTCGAGGCCGTCCTCGCCGACCGGCGACCCCGCGACGTGCTCACCCCGGCCGCGTTCGGCAACGCCGTGAAGGCCGTCCTGTCCGTCAGCGGGTCCATCAACACGGTGAAGCACCTGCAGGCCGTCGCCGTCGAGGCCGAGGCGGGCGTCGACGTGTACGGCCTCTTCGAGCGGTACGCCGACGACGTCCCGCTGCTGGCCGGCGTACGCCCGAACGGCCGCCACTCGATCGAGGACTTCGAGCGTGCCGGCGGCACCCAGGCGCTGCTCAAGCGGCTCGAGCCGTACCTCGACACCGGGGTGACCGACGTCCGCGGCACGGGGCTGGGCGACACCCTGCGGACGGCCGAGGTCCGCGACGACGAGGTCATCCGCCCGGTCGAGGACGCCTTCGCGTACCGGCCGGGCATCGTGCTCGTCCGTGGGTCACTGGCCCCGGAGACCGGCATCGTCAAGCTCGCCGTCGACGACGACAGGCCGACGACGTTCGCCGGCCCCGCCGTCGTGTACGAGGCGCTGGACACCGCGATGACCGCGGTGAAGGCCGGCGAGGTCCGCCCGGGTGACGTGGTCGTGCTGCGCGGCCTCGGCCCGCGCGGGACGCCCGGCATGGGGATGGCGTCGCAGCTCGTGTTCGCCCTGGACGGGGCCGGGCTCAGCGGGCAGGTGGCGGTGGTCACCGACGGCCAGCTCTCCGGCCTCGTCAACAAGGGCATCGTCGTGGGCGAGGTGCAGCCGGAGGCCGCGGACGCCGGCCCGATCGCGGTCGTCCGCGACGGGGACAAGATCTCCGTCGATCTCACCACGCGTACCGTCCACCTCGACGTCCCCGAGCAGGACGTGCGGGCCCGCCTCGCCGCGGTCGAGGCCGCGCCCGGGCCGGCCCAGCCCGGCTGGCTGTCCCTGTACGCCCGGTCGGTGCAGCCGCTGACCAGCGGAGCCGTGCTGAGCCGAGAGCCCTAGCCGCGCCCATACGCGGCCCGCCCGTCCACCCCATACGAAACGCGAAGGAGCACTCCGGTGACGCACCAGCCCATCCTCGATCCCACCGGCGGCGGCGACACGACCGCGGACACCACGCTGGCGCCGCGGCTACGCAGCCTGCGCGGCACCACGATGGGGCTGCTGGACAACGGCAAGCCCAACGCCGGCCGCGTGCTGGCCGAGCTGGGCGAGCACCTGCGCCGCCAGCACGGCGTGGGCGAGGTTCTCCTGTACGAGAAGGGGTACTTCGGCACCCCGGTGGAACGGCCGGAGGTGCAGCGCATCGCGGAGACGTGCGACTTCGCCGTCGCCGCGATGGGCGATTGAGGCTCGTGCAGCGCGGCCAGTCTGGCCGACGGGATCCTGCTGGAGCGCGCGGGCGTTCCGGCGGTGGCGATCTGCACGGACGCCTTCCGGGTGACTGCCGGGGCGATGGCGAAGGCGTACGGGTTCCCGGGGTTCGAGTACGTGACTCTCCCGCACCCGGTGGCCAGCCTCACCGTGGCGCAGGTGCAGGACAGGGTCGCCGACGTGACTCCTGAGGTGCTGCGCATCCTGGGGGTGGAGCAGTGACGAGCAGAGCAGAGACAAGCAGAGCAGAGACGAGCAGCCCGTCAGAGACCGTCCCGGCCACGGGCGGGGAGACGCCCGACGGAGGCGCAGCGCTCGAAGCCATCGAGCACTGCTACGCACAGGGCTGGACGGACGGCCTACCGGTGGCCCCGTGCACGCCCGACCTGCTGGCCCGGTTCCTCGACACGGTCGACCGCGACCCGGACGACGTCGTACTCGACATGCCCCAGCTCAACCGGCGTTGCACCGTCCGGCTCGCCGCCATCAACGCCGCGATGGCGGGCTGCCTGCCGGAGTACTTCCCCGTCGTGCTCGCTGCCTGGGACTCGGTGGCCGCCGAGGGGTACGCCGGACGAGGCATCTGGCAGAGCACCACGGGCTGCGGCACCCTCCTGCTCGTCAACGGCCCGGTCCGAGACCGGATCGGGCTGAACAGCCGGAACAACGTGCTCGGCGCCGGCTTCCGGGCGAACGCCACGATCGGCCGCGCCATCCGGCTCGCCGTGGTCACCGTGTTCGGCCTGCGTCCGGGGGAGCTGGACCAGGCCACCCAGGGCACCCCGGCGAAGTACACGTGCTGCATCGCCGAGAACGAGGACGAGAGCCCCTGGCCGCCGCTGCACGCCGACCACGGCCATGGCCGGCAGGAGAGCACGGTGACCGCGATGACGATGCGGTCCACGGCGCACGTCGAGGCGCGGCACACCGTCGTCGGGGAGCAGCTGTTGCACGACCTCGCGGACACGGTGTCGAGGACCGGTGCGCTGCTGCACGAGAGGCTCAGCGCCTGCCTCCTGCTCGGCCCGGAACACGCGCACATGCTGGCCGACCAGGGCTGGACCAAGCGCGGCGTCTCCGAGTTCGTGTACGAGCACGCCGTCCGGACACGGGCGGCCCTCGACCGCGTGGGCAAGGGCTCGGTGTCCGGGCGTACGCGGTGGCGGGTGCCGCACGACCACCCGGACGCCGTCCGCGACGACGGGACCGGCGCCGGGCCGGACGCCGTCCGTGTCGTGGGCTCCCCCGACGCGGTGCTCGTCGCCGTCGCGGGGGCGGGCAACTCGGGTGTTTCGTCGGTTGTCGAGACGTTTGGCCCGCGCGGTGGGAGTCCGGCCATGACCCGGGTCGAGGAGCGCTCGTGACGACGGCCGTACGTTCTGTCCAGCCCGCGGCGGCGGCGCTCAGCTGACGGTGTCAGGCGGCCTGGCGGCCCGTAGCGTGCCCGAGGCAGGCATGCTCGGCAGGTCCTCACCGCGGGTGGTGGAGTCGCTGACCATCCTGGCCAGGTCGCGCAGCTTGATGTTGAACTGCTGGGACACCTCGACGAGCTGGTCGAACGCCTCCTGCTCGGAGATCCCGCGCTGGGCCATGAGGATGCCCTTGGCCTGCCCGATCACGTCCCGGGACTCCAGGGCCCGCCGGAGGCCGGCGTGCTGGCGTGCCGCGTCGACGAGGACGCCGGCGTGCGCCCCGATGAGCAGGCCGATCATCCCGTCCGAGTCGCTGAACGCGTCCGGGCGTCGGGAGTACAGGTTGATCGCGCCCGCCTTGTGCTCGGGGTCGTCGATGCGCGCGAGCTGGCAGGCGAGCAGGCTCCCCATGCCGAACTCCTTGGCGACCCGACGCGAGAACCGGGGCCACCGCTCGTCGTCGGCCAGGGAGGGCGTGTAGACCCAGTGCTCGCCGACGGCGGTGTAGACGCAGGGGCCCTCGCCCTCGTCGTACTGCATCTGGTCGAGCTGGTGGGCGACCGGCTCGGTCGCGGCGACCGTCACGAGGTGGTCCCCGTCGAGCAGGGACACGCTGGCCACGTCGCAGCCGCCGAGCATCTGGGTGGCCAGCTGAGTCAGCCGGAGAAGGCTGGCCTCCAGGTCCTCGGACACGTACAGCTGTCTGGCGATGTCCTGGAGGACCTCGATCAGGGCCGTGTGGACCGTGGGCTCAGCGCTGCCTGGAGGGCGCGGGTAGGGCTGCATCGCACCTTCCTGTGCGGTGACGGGAGCTCGTGACGTCGCCGAACTCCGCTGATGTAGCCCCGAGCCGAGCCGGGTATACCCGCAGCGAGCACCACGCATGCCTGCGGTGTGGTCGCGCTCGTCGGGGTGGTTGAGCGCGGCCCTCACGGGCATGCGGGACCCGTGTCGTACGCCCTCCTCGCCCTCAGCTTCGCCCTGCTTCTCGGGGGCGCGGTGGTGTTCACGAACGCGGTCGAGTGGGCCGGGCACCGCCTGCAGCTCGGCACGGGGGCCGTGGGCAGCATCCTCGCCGCCGTGGCCACCGCTCTGCCCGAGTCTGTGATCCCCATGATCGCGATCATCAGCGGCGACGGTTCGGGGGAGGTGGCGATCGGCTCCATCCTGGGAGCGCCCTTTCTGCTCGCCACGCTCGCCATGCTGCTCGTCGGGGTCTCGGCGCGCGGGTTCGCCGGCCGTCGTGACCAGGACGAGAGGATCGAGGTGCACCGCCGCACGACGAGCCGGGACCTCGCCGTCTTCCTCGTCGTCCTGAGTCTGGGGCTGGGGCTGGGACTGGTCGACGTCCCCGCCGTGAAGGTCGGCGGCGCGATCCTGCTCGTCGTCGCGTACGGCCTGTACGTGTGGCGCAGCCTGCGCGCCGGCGGCGAGACCCAGGACGAGGCCGGGCTCAGCCCCCTCTACCTTGACCCCAGCAAGAACGACCCGCCACGCGGCTGGCAGGTCGCGGGCCAGGCGGTGCTGAGCATCGCCGCGATCGTGGGTGGTGCGCACCTCTTCGTCACCGAGGTCGAGCACATCGCGGCGACGCTGGGGGTGCCGGCCCTGCTGCTCGCGCTGGTGCTCGCCCCGCTGGCCACGGAGCTGCCCGAGAAGGTCAACAGCCTCCTCTGGGTGCGTCAGGGCAAGGACTCTCTCGCGTTCGGCAACATCACCGGCGCGATGGTGTTCCAGTCGATGATCCCGGTGGCGGTGGGCCTGGCGTTCACCCCGTGGAGCCTGGACGGGTACGGCTTCGCGGCCGGTGGGTGCGCGCTCGCCGGCGGCGCCATCGCGCTGTGGGCGGTACGTCGGAGGCAGCGGTTCTCCGCGCCCGCGATGGCCGGCTGGGCGGTCCTGTACGGCGGCTTCGTCGTCGGCGTCGGCCTGTCCGTGTGACCACCGGCCGCGTGTCAGCCGGGCTGAGCCTCGCCGGCGGCGACCGCGGCCCGGCGATTGGTGCGGTGGCCGCTCACCGGGCAGAGTGAGGCCAGATGAGACGTCGAGGGAGGACCCGGTGAGCGTCGATCAAGGACCTGCCCGGCCGGAGACAGACATACAGCGTGCAGACCGCCGGTACGGCGACCTCCTGCAGGAGCTGCGCGTCGCGCAGACCGGCGTGCAGTTCCTCTTCGCGTTCCTGCTGACGCTCGCGTTCACCGACCGGTTCGAGTCGATCACGGACTTCCAGCAGTCGATCTACATCGGCACGCTCCTGGTCACCGTGGCCGCTGCCGCCCTGCTCATCGGCCCGGTGCCGTTGCACCGCATGCTGTTCCGGCGTGGCCTCAAGCCCCAGCTCGTCATCGGCACGGACCGGCTCGCCCGCGGAGGGCTCGCCCTCCTCGTGGTGGCGGTCAACGGTGCGGTGCTGCTGATCCTCGACGTCGTGATCGGCGGCGCCGTCGCGTACCTGCTCACGGCTGCGACCACGCTCTGGTTCGTGATCTTCTGGTACGGCGTGCCGTTGCTCGTCGTACGTCACCACGAGCCTGGTCCCGACTAGACCTGCAGCCCGCCTCGGGCAGACACCCGAGGCGGGCTGCCGGGCGCACCCGAGAGACGGGCCACCGGCGTGGGGCCTGGGGCGGCCTAACGCCGGGCTGGCGCCCGGCGACGCTGCGCCGAGCGTGTCCGCTGGCCGCGGGGCTCCTCCTCGGCAGGCTCCTCTTCCTCTTCCTCTTCCTCTTCCGCCTCTTCGTCCTCGGCCGCGTCGCGCTCCTCGTCGTACTCCTCGTCGCGCTCTTCGTCGCGGTCCTCGTCCTCGTACGCGTCGCGCTCGTCCTCGGACTCGGCGTCCTCCTCGTCACCCGGCTGGCTGACCACCTCGCCGTCGCGGATCTCACCACGCCACGAGCCCGTGGCCTCGCCCTCGGTCATGAGGTACCGACGGAAGTGCTTGATGTCGAGCCGCGCGCGACGACCCGGCGCCCGCCAGATGTTCGCGGTCTTCTCGAAGAAGCCACTGGGGTAGTACTCGAGGACGACGAGCACCTTGGTCAGGTCGTCCGCCAGCGGGTGGAACGTCACCACGCCGTTGACCGAGCCCTTGGCCCCCTCGGACGTCCACACGATGCGACGGTCCGGGATCTGCTCCTGGATCGTTGCCGTCCACGTGCGCGACGACTTGGCGACCTTGCCCCGCCAGTGCGTCTCGACGTCGTCCTTCTGCTCGACGGAGACGACGCCCTTCATGAAGCTCGAGAACTCCTCGAACTGCGTCCACTGGTCGTAGACCGTGGACAGGGGCACCCCGATGTCGACCTCCTCGATGATCACGGTCGCCTTGGGGGTGCCGCCCTTCCCGCCTCCGCCGCCGAAGGCGGACTTGACCTTGTCCTTGACGGAGCTGCCGACGGCGCCCAATGCGGCCTTCGCCGGGTTCTCGCCCTCGGCGGTGCGCTTGAGCCCGTCGGAGAGCGTGCCGAGCTGGCCCCCGTTCTCGGCGACGTCATCGAGGCGGTCGGTCAGGTTGGTGACACCGTCGCCGACGCGGTCGAGCAGGTTCTGGCCCTGGGCGGCGGCGAACTTGCGTGCCGCTGTGCCGAGGACGCCCGCCACGGCGCTCGATCCGGCGCCTCCGGCGGCCTTGCTCGCGGTGCTTGCTGTCTGGCTCATCAATGCTCCTTACCGGGTCCGCCGGGTCGATGCCGTGCGCGTACCGGAGGACGAGCGGCGCTGCCCGCTCGCCGCGGTCCGCTTCTGGGCAGGGGCGCGCTTCTGGGCGGGGGCCCGCTTCTGTGCGCCCGTCCGACGCTGAGGGGTCGACTTCCGTGAGGTCGTCCTCTTCTGTGAGGTCGTGCGCTTCTGCGAAGAGGCGCTGCCCTTCCGCGGGCCGGTGTCGCGCTGGCTTGCCGAGGCGGCCCGCTTCCGCTGTGCGGCCGTACGGCCCGATGCGGCGCGCGTCGTCCGGGAGCTCGCTGCGGCCGTGCGAGACGTGCGACGGCGGGGGCGCTCCTCGGCGTCCTCCTCGGCGCCCCGCTCGTCGGCAGGCTCCTCGGCCCCCTGCTCGTCGGCAGGCTCCTCGTCGCGGTCGTCGGGCTCCTCGTCCCGCGTCTCGCCCGAGACGATCCCGGTCAAGCGGGTCGTCCGGTCCTGCAGGTTCTGGGAGAGCTGGCCCGCCTGCGCCTCGACGACGGAGAGCGCCGCACGACGCCCCGCCGCGAGCAGCGGCCCCGACATCTCGCTGGTGACCTTCGAGACCTCGGGCGTCTGCGCGAGCCGGACGGCGCCGTCGCGCAGCAGATCAGCGGGACGGTAGCGGTTGCCGGTCGCCCACAGGACCAACCCGAGGATGGCCTTGGCCTTCTTCGTGCGCCCGAGGAGGTAGCCCCCCGCGAGCGCGGCCCCGATCTTCAGGGTGTTCTCGTTCATACTCACGTTCCTCTCGTCTGTTCGGTCCGGGCGGGTCACCATCCCCAGCGGCTACTCCCGCCTCTCCCCGAGTCGACGGCGAAGCTGAACACCGGCAGCGGGCCGACACGGCTGAAGCTGAGCGCGCCGCCGTACTCGGCATGCAGCCGCTCGAGGGCCTCGTCGAACCGCCGGAGGTCCACCTCCCTGATCAGGTACGCGGCGCGCAGCACCCACCCGTCGTCCTCGCCGCGGAGCGTGCTGGCCACGGCGATCGGGGCGAGCCACTCGGCGACCGCGTCCCCGTCGACCGCCCGGTGCTCGGCGAGGCGTGCGGCGACGGCCTCGCCGAGGCCGACCCGTTCCTCCAGGTCCGATGCGGCGGACGTGCCGGCGCGTGCCCGCAGCGCCGGGTCCTCCTCGAGGACGGCGCGCAGCCGGGTGTCCTCGTCGTCGCCCACGTCCACGTGCACCTCGATGAGCCCGTCGAGCGCGTCCAGCTGCTCGGGCAGGTCGTCGAGGGCGTCCAGGACCTCGGCGCGCACGGCGTCCTCGTCCGGGGCGACGGTCCCGAGGCGTAGCGGAAGCACGGGCCCGTCGGCGACCAGCGCGGTGAGGACCTCGAGGTGACGCTCGGCGTCGTCCTCGGTCACCTCGATGTCGTCCGGGACGTCGGTGGTCACCGCGGCGACGGCGTCGGACTCCACGAGGCGGACGCCGCCGGACCGGACGCCGACCAGGTCCGGCGGCACCGGGTGCCCGTGGCGGACCACGCCGTACAGGTGCAGGGACATGGTCGTCACCAGTCCTCACCTCGACGGGGGCGGGCACGACGCGACGCTGGTGCCCGCCGGGACCCACGGGACGGGGCGGGCTCGCGTCTCCGCCGGTCGCGGTCGTCGTCCTCGTCGCGGTCGTCGTCCTCGTCGTCGTCGCGGACGGCGCCGATGACCTCCTTGGCCGTCTCCTTCGCCCCGCTGAGCGCACCGCGGGTCTTCTGCTCGGCCCCTCCCTCGCGCAGCTCGTTGATCATTCCCGGCAGACCGTCCACCTGCTGGGTCGGGTGCAGGTCCAGCCGGTTGACCGCCTCGGCGAAGCGCAGGTACGTGTCGACGCTCGCGATGACGATCCGGGCGTCGATCGTCAGCAGCTCGATGCCCACGACCGCCACGCGGACGTACGCGTCGATCACGATGCCCTTGTCCAACACGACCTCGAGGACGTCCGCGAGGCTGCTCGGCCGGGGTGCTCGGCTCACGCCGTGGCTGGCGACGGTCATGTCATGCCTCCTTGCGGGCGGGGTCCATGTCGGGGGATGGCTCGCCCTCGACGAGCGAGTCGAGCAGGTCCCGGGGGAGGTCGAGGTCGTCGTGCGGCGAGACCGCGAAGTGCTCGCGGAGCGCGGCGAGCCCGTCCTTCAGCGAGATCAGGGCCCGGCCCAGCCGTTCGACCTCCTCGGGGGTGAGCGAGCCTGCCTCGACGCGTCGTACGGCCTGGCGCTCGAGCAACTCGCGCACGATCTCCAGCAGGGCGAGGACGAGACGAGCGAGACCCTGGCCGATGTCCTCGGGGTCGGCGTCCACACGCCACACGGTGCGTGCGGCGTCCCCGGGCAGGGCGGTCATGGCGCCTCCCGCGGTGCGGGCGCCCTGTTCGTGAGGCCCCCCGCGTCGGTGTCGTGGTCGTGGTCCAGCGGAGCGGTCACGGCGCTGCTCACGCCCCGGCGCCTTCCGCTGCTCACCGCGCCGTCCACGGTCGCTTCGAGGGCCGTGTCCACGGAGACGAGCAGCAGGCGCAGGTCGACTCGGAGCAGGTCGATCCCGGCGAGGCAGACGAGCAGGTCGCCGGTGACGACCGCGCCGCGTCCGACGACACGGTCGAGCAGGTCGACGAGCCCGCCCGCGGTCACAGGTGCGGTGTCACGCGCCATCCGTCGCCTCCGCCTGCAGCGAGATCCGGGCGAACGTGTACGGGGGCCAGGGGCCGGCCAGCTCGATGTCGAGGCCGACCGTCCGCAGGTCCGTCGCCGCGCGGGTGACCGCCGACTGGAAGGTCTCGGCCCGCGCCTGGGCCACGAGGTACGCCGACTCGTGCACGACGCCGTCGCGGTACCGCTCCGGCTCGGCCGCGACGGAGTCCGCTGCCCGCTCACGGACCGGACGGAGTGCCCGGTCGAGCGCCTCGGTCGTCCGCTCCCGGCGCTGCTCGCGCTCGGTGAGCTCGTGCCGGCGCCGGGCGAGGTAGCTGGTGCCGCGGTCCTCGGACTCGTCCTGCCCCACCAGCGGTGCGGTCCTGGCCGGGACGGCGTCCTCCTCGCGCTCGTCCGTGTCGCCGCTCGCGACGACCCGGACGCCGTACTCTGCGTGCCCGGACAGGCGGGACAGCTCCCCGTCGAGCTGCGCGTGACGCTGCCGGACGAGCTGCTCGGCCGCGACGCGGTCGCGCAGCACGGTGCCGAACCGCAGCGGGAGCACCGGCGCCTGCGCGAACGCTGCGGTCACGACCCCGTCGTGCCGGCGCGCCAGGGTCGCGAGGCGTCCGGTCTCGGTGACCGGCTCGTCCGCGATGCCGTCGAGGAGGCCCGGGTCGATCATGCTCACGAGCAGCGCGACGCCGTCGTACGCGACCGTCTCCACGGGCGTCCGGCCGTCGAGGCCGAGCACGGTGGGGGTGGGGACGTCCGCACGGCTGACCGCGTAGACGTACGTGGCCCGAGTCGGGGTCGGGGGGTCCTGGTGCGTCCGGTGCATCTCGGGGCGGGCGGCGCTGGCGAGCGCCGCGTCGAGGAGCGCCGGCGTGAGGAGCTGGGCCAGGTCGCGACGGACCCGCTCGCGGGCGTCCGCGAGCGCCTGGGCGAGCACCTCCTCACCCGCCCCGTCGACCGCGGCGGCGAGCGCCTCGTCCCGGTCGAGGGGACGGTCGGTGGGCCCGTCGCCGGGCTGCCGGCCGTTCATCACCGCTCCTCGCTGGTCTCGCGCGTGCTGGCTGTCTCGGTCGTGCTGCTGTCTCGGGTCGTGTCGACGCCGCGGGTCTCGGCGTCCTCTGCCGCCTCGCTGTCGGGAGGCGGACGCTCGCCGTCCCCGATCGCCCGCTCCAGCGCCTCGAGGCGCTGTCTGAGCTCGGCGTTCTCCTGCTCGAGGCCGCGGGCCTCGGAGTTGAGGAACGGGTCGTGTGTCCACCAGTCGATGCCCATCTCCCTCGCGGTGTCGGCCGAGGCGATCAGCAGCCTCACCTTGAGCGTGAGGAGCTCGATGTCGAGCACGTTCACGACGATGTCCCCGGCGACGACGACGCCGCGGTCGAGCACCCGCTCGAGCACGTCGGCGAGCGAGTCCGGGCGCGGTCCGGCGACGCGGTTCTCGGTGGGCCTGATGCTCATGCGGGGTCCGTCGCGCCGCGGTTGTACCGGCGGAGCCGCTCGTAGCCGCACAGCTCGCCGTCGGAGTCCACGTCGACGCGGTATGTCGCGATCACGCTCGTGGAGTCCGGGATGCGCTCGAGCTCGACGACGTCGACGAGCACCGACCAGCCCTCGCTCTCCCGCCGTACGCCGGTGACGCTCTGTGCTGGACGCCCCGTGAGGTCGGAGAACTGGTCCGCGGCGTGTGCCACGACCTCGGAGAGAGACTGCTTGGCGTACCGCCGCTTGCGGTCCGGTGTACGCCCTGAGCCATTGGTGGACGCAGCCATGTCGTGCGCGGCTCCTCCCCCAGTCGAGTACGTGACGTTCCCCGTGGCTGCGAGGCGTTGCCTCAGAGGAGGGCAGCAAACGAAGGCCGGGCTCAGCCGGCCAAGTCTTTACTAGGTCGACAACGAGTCATGACGGAGTAAACACGCGACGCAGCCGACGACGTGCACAGCGTGACGACCTGCACAGACAACGCTTGGGTGTGCGCGCGGGGTGAGGCACGCGAGACGGCGACGGACGGGCCGTCACCGCGGCGCGGTCGAGCGCGTGACGAGGAGCAGGCCGAGCAGGACGACGACCGCGCCGAGCAGGTCCGTCCCCGTCGGCCGCTCACCGAGAGCAACCCACGCGCTCCCCATCCCGGCGACGGGGACGAGCAACGCGTACGGCGCGACCGTGCCGGCGGGGTAGCGCCCGATCAGCGACGTCCACGCCCCGAAGCAGAACAGGGAGGCGACCACGACGACGTAGGCCAGCGCCAGCAGACCCGAGGTATCCACGCCGGCGAGCGCGTCGGCGATGCGGTGCGGGCCCTCGAAGATCCCGGAGAGCACTGCCAGGGGGAGTGGGGGGACGAGGCTCGACCAGACCACGAGGCCCAGGCCGGGGGGCGCCTGCGCGAGACGCGTACACACGTTGGCCGCGCCCCAGGACGCCGCCGCGGCGACCACGAGCAGAATCGCCACCAGCGGTACGGCCGTGCTGGGGCCTGCGCTCGAGCCTCCTGCGCTCGAGCCCACCGCGATGAGCGCGATCCCGCCCGAGGCCAGCAGGGTGCCGACGACGACGCGTCGCCCCAGCCGCTCCCCGAGGACGACGGCGCCGAACAGCAGGGTGAACACGGCCTGTGCCTGGAGCACGAGGGAGGCAAGTCCCGCCGGCATGCCCAGGTGCATCCCGAGGAAGAGCATGCCGAACTGGCCCACGCCCATGAACAGCCCGACTGCGGCCAGCCACCGCCACCGCACGGGAGGTCTCGCGACGAACAGGACGGCGGGGAACGCGACGAGGACGAACCGCAGCGTCGCGAACAGCAGCGGTGGGAAGTGCTCGAGCCCGACGTCGATGACGACGAAGTTGACGCCCCAGAGGACGGCCACGAGGGCGGAGACCGCGACGTGGGCTCGGCGCATCGAGGTCAGCCGCGGTAGAGCACTGCGTCGACCTCGATCTCGATACCGGGGAGGTCGACCGGGATGGTCGTCCTCGCGGGGGGACCGCCGCGGAAGTACTGCGCGAACAGCTCGTTCAGCGCCGGGAAGTTGCCGAGGTCGCGCAGGTAGACCCCCACGCGGACCGCCTGGTCGAGGGACGCCCCGGCGGCCTCGGCGACCGCGGCGAGGTTGTCCAGGGTCACGCGCGCCTGCGCGGTGAAGTCGCCGGTCTCCCGGGTGCCGTCCGGATGAGTCGGGGTGGCGCCGGCGAGGTAGACGAAGTCACCGGCGACGACGGCCTGCGAGTACGGGCCGCCGGGCTGCGCGGCATTCCCGGTGGAGACGGTCTGCTTGGGCATGGGGCGTCCTCCTCGGTGACGGTTGTCCGAACCGGGCCGGTCCGGACGGCTGGCCGGTCGAAACAGCACGGGCCGGTCAGAACAGCGTGCGTACGCCGTCGACCACGGTGCCCGCCGAGTCCACCACGGGCAGCATGGTCCACTTGTCGAAGGTCGTGCACGGGTGGGACAGCCCCATCTCGAGCACGTCCCCGACCTCCAGGCCCGGCGGTGCACCAGTGGCGCAGAACGCGTGCTGGTCGTTGAGCTTGGTCACGGTGACCTCGCCGACGTCGGTCCTCGTGCCCTCCCTGTATGCGCCGAGGACGACCGGCATGTCCAGGTCGTACGGGACGTCCCGCTTGCCCATCCCGGCCAGTGCCAGCCCCGGCTCGGGGACCGAGAGCACCGTGGCGTACGCGACGAGCGCGGGACGCAGGGGGTCCGTGGCGGAGGAGGAGCGCCACGGGGAGCTGCGCTCGTACGACATGTGGTCGTGGGTGAGGTAGCAGCCCGAGCGCAGCACGGGCCGGACGGGTGCCGACAGGTCGGCCATCTCGTCGACGGCGTCGGCGACGAGGTCGAAGAAGGCGCTGCCACCTCCGCTCACGACACGCTCGTCACCGGCGAGCAGGCCCTCTCGCTCGCACCGCTCGGCGGCACGGGTGAGCTCGGCGCAGAACGCCCGGGCCGCGGCGACCTCGTCCAGGTCCCGCCCCTGTGGCAGGACGCCCTCGTACCCCTCGACCCCGGCGACCCGCAGCCGCCCCGAGCGCGACGCCCGGCGGGCCAGCGCGACCAGGTCGTCCACGTCGCGGCACCCGGTACGCCGGCCGGGGACGCCCAGCTCGACGAGCACCGGCTGCGGACGCTCGGCACCTGCCGCCGCGAGGGCCTCCTCGAGCCGCTCCACCCCCTGGACGCTGTCGACGCAGCACAGCACCTCGACGTCCTCGGCCTGCAGCTGGTCCACCAGCCAGGCGAGGCCGTGCGGATCGACCACCTCGTTCGCGATGAGCACGCGGGGGACGCCGAACCGCCGCATCACCCGGGCCTGGGCCGCGTTCGCCGCGGTGACCCCCCAGGCGCCGGCGGCGAGCTGCCGGTCCCACAGCTGCGGGGCCATCGTGGTCTTGCCGTGCGGGGCGAGGCTCATGCCCCGCGTCGCGCACCAAGACGCCATCCGTTCGACGTTGTGCCGTATCGCGTCCTGGTCGAGGACGACCACCGGCTGCCAGAGGTCGTCCCGCGTCCAGCCGCGGGTGGCCACGTCGTCGGGTGCGAGCGGGGTCTCGGGGAAGGCCCGGGCCTCGATGGGGGTCGCCCGCAGCGCGTTGAGCGGGCCGTGCGGCAGGTGGGCCGGGCCGAGCGGTGGGGCGTACCGGGTCGAAGCGGCGGTCTCGGCCTGGTGCGCGGCCGGGTTCGGCTCCCGGTTCGGATCCGGGCTGGTCAACGGCTCCTCCTGGGCGTCGCGGCGTACGGCGGTGCCGGGAACCAGATCACCTGCCGGGCCTGGCGAACGGCTGGTCGAAGTCCTCGGGGGCATGAAGTCGCGGCGCCGCGGCCGCGCGAAGGTCCGCGACCCGGTGCCGCTCGGCCTCTCGCTGCGCGTCCGAGAGCGGGACCCACGAGGGAGGCGGCTCGCTTGCGCACGGCGCCAGCAGCCGGCCGGACACGAACGTGGCGGTGTTCTCCAGTCGTACGGAGGCGTTGCGGTGCCCGCGGTGCACGTCCACCACAGGGAACTCGCCCTGCTCGACGTCGAACACCGCGATGTCGGCCGGGCCGCCCACGGCGAGCGTGCCCGTCCCGTCCCTTCGGCCCAGCACGGCTGCAGGGCGGGACGTCGTCGCGGCGACCACCTCGGGCAGGCTCATGCCGACGGCCGTCATCTTCGCCATCGTCGTCGGCAGGTCGAACGCGGGCCCGTGCACCGACCGCGCGTGCAGGTCGGACGAGACGATCGGGACGACTCCTGCGACCCACAGGGCCTCGGCCACGTCGAAGGCGAACCCGCCCACGCCGTGCCCGAGGTCGAAGACGATGCCGGCCTCGGCGGCTCCGCGTGCCGTGTCGGTCACTTTGCCTGCCCTGTCCACCATCCCCGTGGTCACGCCGGACGCGCAGTGGGTGAGCACGTCGCCGGGGTCGAGCAGCGCGACGATCTCGTCGACGTCCGGGGGCGCGTACCCGAGGTGCACCATGAGGGGCCGGTCGACGCGGCGGGCGAGCGCCACCGCACGGCGGAGCGGCTCCAGACCGTGCGTGCCGATCGTGCGCACGTCCATCCGCACCTTGATCCCGTCCACGACGTCACCGTGCGCGGCGACCGCGGCGGTGGCCAGGTCGACGTCGTCGTGGTCGAGCACGTGGTGCTCGTGGCTCTCACCGACCAGCCCGATCGCGGACACGTTGAGCAGCACCCGGATCCGGACCGACGCCGGGTCGACCACGTGCCGGCGCATCGCGTCGAGGGAGTATGCGCCCGCCGAGCCTGCGTCCACCCAGGTCGTCACCCCGGTACGCCAGGCGACCGCGTGCGGGTCGATGCCCCAGTACGTGCCGCCGGGCCAGACGTGCGTGTGCAGGTCGACCAGGCCGGGCGTCACCAGCCGGCCGGTCGCCTCGTACACCCGGAGTGCGCCGTCGCGGGGGAGGTCCCGGCCGACCGTGGCGACGCGGCCCGCGCGGACCGCGACATCGGCCACCGCGTCGTGCCCGCTGGCCGGGTCGAGCACCCGGCCGCCGGTGACGAGGAGGTCCCAGCCGCCGTCGTGGCCGCGCTCGGATCCCTTGGAGCCCTGGGTGCCCATGCCTCTACTCTCGCCCGGCGGCTGCGGCCCGGGCCTCGGCGGAGGTGCTCGCGGGAAGGACGGGACGTGTCTCCGGCGTGACCAGCGTGGTCCCGAACGTGATGACGGCCAGCAGCACCCAGTACCCGGCGACGAGCCAGGGCTCGCCTCCGCCGGCCGCGAGCAACGCGGTCGCGATGAACGGGGCCAGCCCACCGGCGAAGATCGCCGAGAACTGGTAGCCGAGCGAGATGCCCGAGTAGCGCACGGACGTGCCGAACAGCTCGGAGAACAGCGAGGGCTGCGTAGCGAACAGCGCGCCGTTGGCCACGGCGTACGCGATGACGAAGGCCACGACGATCGCAACCACGTTCTCCGTCTGCAGCAGCAGGAAGAACGGTACGGCGAACACCGCGTGCAGCCCGGCCCCGAACAGGTACACCGGGCGCCGCCCGACCCGGTCGGTGAGCGCTCCGTACAGCGGGGTGAGGCAGAACTGCACCGCGGCCGCGGCCATGTTCGCGAGCAGCCCGAGCGAGGACGCGAGGCCGAGGTCTCCCGTGACGTAGCTGAGCGCGAAGACCGAGATCAGGTAGCCGCACGCGTTCTCGGCGACCCTCAGGCCGATGACGAGCGCCACCGACTTCTGCTGCGTGGTGAGCGCCTCGACGACGGGGCGCTCGGAGCGCTCCGCCGCGTCGCGAACCCTCTCGAACTGCGGGGATTCCGGGATGCGCAGCCGGATCACCAGGCCGACCACGACGAGCAGGGCACTGATCAGGAACGGGATCCGCCAGCCCCACGCCTCGAACGCCGCGTCACCGAGCCACCAGGACAGTCCGCCCAGGAGCCCGTTCGCGAGCAGCAGCGCCGCCGAGGACGCGGTCTGGGGCCAGCTGCCGTACAGGCCACGGCGACGGGCCGGGGCGTGCTCGGTCATCATGAGCACGGCGCCGCCCCACTCGCCGCCGACGGCCACACCCTGCAGCACGCGCAGCAGGACGAGCAGCAGCGCGGCCCACCAGCCGAGCGTGTCCGCGGTGGGCAGCAGCCCGATCGCGAACGTCGCCGTCCCCATGAGCACCAGCGTGGCGACGAGCGCGCTCTTGCGCCCGACCCGGTCGCCTACGTGTCCGAAGATCACCCCGCCGATGGGACGGGCGAAGAAGCCCACGGCGAACGTGGCGAAGGAGCTCAGCGTGGAGATGAGCGGGCTGTCGCCGGGGAAGAACAGCGGGCCGAAGATGAGCGCGGACGCCAGCCCGTAGAGGAAGAAGTCGTACCACTCGACGAGTGCACCGATGAAGCTCGCGATGCCGACCCGGCGCAGCGTGGCCGGGTCCGACCCGATGCCGGCCTGGTCGATGGTCTGCGTGCTGGGCCGGCCCGACGGGCTGGGCTTGCTCGGCTGGTCTGCCACGGGAGCTCCTGACAGGAGGGGGCGATGCGGGGTACGCGGCCTCCTAGGGCGGCCCGGACGGGACCGGGCCCGCTCCACCCCGTGATGGCGCAGGCAACAGGAACAAGAGTCGCATACGGTTATGAACCGGACACACTCCGGAGAGGCCGTGCCCCGTCAGAGACCCTGCTGGACGGGGCGAGTAAGCGCGCTCCGCCGGGCGCAGGCGGTGAACGCGAACGAGTCCGCGAGCCTCAGCAGCTCCTCGTCGGACGCGTCCGCGAAGCTGGCGGCGAACTCGTCCACCAGCGGCTCGGCCAGCAGGATGTGCCGGACGAGGACGTCCACCCACTTCTTGCGGCCGAACGGGAACGGGTCGAAGTCCGGGAACTCCTCGTCGAACGTCCGCTCGACCGGGTCGAGGATGTGCCGTACCCCGTCGTCCACGCTGCCCCACGAGTCGACGCCGAGGCGCGCCTTCTTCTCGAGCACGGGCGCGATGCGGCGGACGTACGGGGAGTCCTCGCGGGCGGAGACGAGACCCTGCAGCCCGATGTCCTTGTACGTCCACAGCGACCACGACGCCTCGTACCGGCGGTAGATCTCGAGCTGGTCCGCGAGCAGCCGGTACCGCTGGGCGTCCCGGTAGGGTCCCCGGTGTAGACGGGCCCGAACTCGCCGACCCAGATCGGCGTCCCGGTGCGCCGCATGTGCTCCGTCCGCGAGACGAACGTCTTCTCGACCACGTCCCTGTCGACGTACCGTTCGCGGGACTCGCCGGGGTACGGGCCGCCGTCGACGAACCCGGGCAGCGCGTAGTCGTGCACGGTGTAGACCGTGTCCGGAGCCGGGTCGCCGAACATGCCGAACTCGGTCGAGTACCGGTTGCCGTCGAGGAACAGCACGTGGTGCGGGTCGATCGCGCGTACGGCCGGTGAGACGGTCGTAGAACGGGGCGATGACCTGGCCGCTCACGTCCCCGGGCTCGTTGATCGGGTTGCAGCCGGCGACCCACGGGTTGTCGCGGTAGCGCGTGGCGAGTGCCTCCCACGGGTGGACGACCGGTCCTGGAAGTGGCGGTGCGTCCAGAAGAACGCCCAGTGCGTCGGGTTGTCGCTGTGCCAGTGCTGGTTCTGGAAGCCGGGGAGCGCGTGCAGGTCGAGGATCGTGTAGAGGCCGTGCCGGGCGCACGTGTCCACGACCCGGTCGAGGCGGGCGAACCCCTCCTCCTTGAGGACGAAGGGCGCCATGTCGTCCTCGAAGTGCCGGTAGTTCATCGGCACACGCACACAGTTCAGCCCGAGTGAGGCGAGGAACGCGGCGTCCTCGTCCGTGAAGAGCACGTCGAGCAGGCGGTCGAGGAACAGCCGGACACGGTCCTCACCGAGGGTCTTCGCCAGCGCGTGCCGCTGCAGGGACTCGGTGGCCGGGTAGCCGGTGCTGCGTTAACACGTCTCGACAAGGTCGCGCGCCAGCACTCGGTGATTCTGTCACCATCTGCTTCTCGACCGGCCACGACGGTCTTCAGGCGACGTGGCGGTCAGCGACCTGGCAGGCAGGCGACGTGGCAGGCAGGCAAGAGGGCGAGCGCGGGCCGTTCGCCGCGGAAGCGAGGAGAGGCCGTGACCGACCCGACGTACGCGCTGCACCCCATCGGCTGGGTCGAGTCGCCGCTGGTGAACCGGGAGGACGCGCCCAAGCAGGGGGACGAGGGCGCGCCGGAGGCGTGGCTCGTGTTCTCGGACGCCGTAGCCGAGGCGTCCCGCGACCTGGAGGCAGGCAGCGAGGTCCTCGTGCTCACGTGGCTGGACCGTGCTCGACGGGACGTGCTGGTCGTGCATCCGCGGAGCGACCCCACCGTGCCGGAGAAGGGCGTGTTCAGCACGCGCTCGCCGGACCGGCCGAACCCCATCGGCCTGCATCGCGTGGAGATCGTCGCCATCGACGGTGTACGGGTCCGGGTACGGAACCTCGAGGCACTCGACGGCACGCCGGTCGTCGACGTGAAGCCGATCCTGCACGGCATCGACGACCGGTGACACGCACGCGATGCCACGCGAGGCGCCATGGCCGGAGCCTTGCTGGCCCGCCGCCCGTACGCCGAGCCGCACACCCTTTGACACCGGGACAAGTCGGGCATAGCGTCACGCGTTCCCTCGTCGCCCACCCTCAGGCAGCAGTGGACCCCAATGTGAGCGTTAACATCGCCAGCTCGGGAGCGGGACCCGTGGCACCGCTCCGCCAGGACACGACCGTGCTCCGGCCTGTCGGTTTCGGCGACGTCACCCTGCGGGGTGGGTTCTGGGGCGAGCGCCAGCAGCGGAACAGAGACGCGACGATCCCGCACGGGCTCGACTGGCTCGAGCGGGCGGGAAACCTCGACAACCTGCGGGACGTCGCGCGTGGCGAGCCGGCCCGCCCGTACCGGGGGATGCTCTTCGCCGACTCCGACGTGCACAAGACGCTCGAGGGTGTCGCCTGGGAGCTCGGCCGAGCGGCCGACCCGCGGCTGCGGGACTGGCTCCGCGCCACGACCCGGCTGCTCGCCGACGCCCAGGACGAGGACGGCTACCTCGACAGCCACGTCCAGAGCCGCGCGTTCGAGCAGGGTCGCGAGACCCGCTGGACCGACCTCCCGTTCGGGCACGAGCTGTACTGCCTCGGCCACCTCGTCCAGGCCGCCGTCGCCGACGTCCGTGCCACGGGGGAGACCGCGCTGCTCGACGTGGCCCGCCGGTTCGCCGACCTCGCGTACGAGACGTTCGGCCCGGACGGGCGCGAGGGCGTCGGCGGCCATCCCGAGGTCGAGACCGCGCTGGTCGAGCTCTACCGGGTCACCGAAGAGCCCCGCTACCTCGAGCTGGCCCGGCTGTTGGTCGACCGCCGTGGCCACGGCGTGCTCGGCCCGTCCCGCTTCGGCTCCACGTACTACCAGGACGACGTGTCAGTCCGCGACGACACGACGTTCCGCGGGCACGCCGTCCGTGCGCTCTACCTCGCCGCGGGCGTGGTCGACGTCTACACCGAGACGGGCGACCGGACGCTGCTCGACGCCGTGGTCCGCCAGTGGGAGCACGCGGTGGCCACCAAGACGTACGTCACCGGCGGCCAGGGCTCGCGGCACCGTGACGAGTCCTTCGGGGACCCGTACGAGCTGCCTCCGGACCGCGCGTACGCCGAGACCTGCGCTGGGATCGCGAGCGTGATGCTGTCGTGGCGGTTGCTGCTCGTCACCGGTGAGTCGCGCTACGCCGACCTGATCGAACGCACACTGTTCAACCTCGTCGCGGCGTCCACGTCACTCGACGGGCGGCACTTCTTCTACGTCAACCCGCTGCGCCACCGCGACGTCTCGTCCAGGGGCGACACGGCCGACGTCGACGGTGTCGTGAGCCACGGCCACGACATGGTGGGACGGGCCGCCTGGTTCGACTGTGCCTGTTGCCCGCCCAACCTCATGCGGCTGCTGTCCTCGCTGCACACGTACGTGGCGACGGCCGACGAGCAGGGACTCCAGGTGCACCAGTACGCCGCGGGTGACGTCGCCACCACGCTGCCTGACGGGCGCGAGGTCGGGGTCCGGGTGGCCACCGAGTACCCGTGGTCGGGGCGGGTGGCGGTCACGGTCACGCACACCGGCGACGAGCCCTGGAGCCTCGCGCTCCGGGTGCCCGGGTGGGCTACCTCGCCGACGCTGACTGTCGCGGGTGAGGCCGTGCCGGTGGTGCCGGACGCGCGCGGGTACGTGGTCGTCCACCGCGCGTGGTCCGTCGGCGACGAGGCCGTGCTCGACCTGGACCTCACCCCGCGGGTCGTCGAGCCGCACCCGCGGGTGGACGCCGTCCGCGGCTGCGTGGCGTTCGAGTACGGGCCGCTCGTGTACTGCCTCGAGCAGGTGGACCAGCCGGAGCACGTCCGGCTCGACGACGTGGTCGTCTCGGCCGACGCGACCCCGAAGGTCGTCCCGCGCGAGGACCTGCTCGGTGGTTGCGTGACGCTCGAGCTCGACGGTGCGGTACGCGACGTCGCCGGCTGGGGCGACCAGACGTACCGGGCGCGCCACTCCGGGGTTGGCGGTGCGCCCGCGCGCGACGTGTCCCTCGTCGCCGTCCCGTATGCCCTGTGGGCCGGGCGGGGTCTGCGCGCGATGCGGGTGTGGGTCCCCGCGACCGGCGTGAGCGGCCGGTGAGTCGTGCGACGCCTGACGGGTGCTCGGGCGGTGGGCCCGGTCGGCCGGTGGGCCGGCCCGACCGGTTCGCCCGGCTTCGCGCGGTTCGTCCGGTAGGCTGAGTGCAGGGTGTATGCAACCTGGTGGACGCTGCTCGACGGAGAGGGTGAGTGGATGCGGGTCCCGGCAGTGATCATGCGCGGTGGGACGAGCAAGGGGCTCTTCTTCCACGAGAAGGACCTGCCGGAGGACCCCGTCGTCCGCGACCGGTTCATCCTCGCGGCGTACGGCAGCCCTGACCCGTACGGGCGCCAGGTCGACGGGCTCGGCGGGGCGACCTCCACGACGAGCAAGGTGGCCGTCATCGGTGACGGCGCGCCGCACGGCGTGGACGTGTCGTACGACTTCGGCCAGGTCGCCATCGGCCAGCCACTCGTGGACCGCCGCGGCAACTGCGGCAACATCTCCTCCGCCGTCGGCCCGTTCGCCGTGGACGAAGGCCTCGTCGAGGCCACCGACCCGGTCACGCCGGTCCGATTCCTCAACGTGAACACCGGCAAGGTGATCGTCGCGCACGTGCCGACCAAGAACGGGCGGTACGACCCGGTCGGCGACTACGAGATCCCCGGCGTCCCGGGCTCCGGGGCGCAGATCCGCCTCGACTACGTCGAGCCGGCGGGCGCGGTCACCGGCAGGCTCCTGCCGACCGGCAACGTCACGGACACGCTCGACGTGGCAGGCGTGGGGACCGTCGAGGTGTCCCTCGTCGACGCCGCCAACCCGCTCGTGTTCGTCCGCTGGACCGACCTCGGCCTCGACGGCGCGGAGCACCCGGACGAGATCGACTCCGACCCGGCGCTGCTGGCCCGCATCGAGGCCGTGCGCGCCGAGGCGTCCGTCCTCGCCGGCATCGCCCCCACCACCGACGAGGCGACCCGGGACGTGCCCTCCGTGCCCAAGCTCGCGTTCGTCGGCCCCCCGCGGGACTACCTGACGTCGGACGGCGAGAAGGTCGTCGCGACGGATACGAGCCTGCGGGCCGCGATGATGTCGATGGGCCGCGTCCATCGGTCGTACCCCCTGACCGGGGCGCTGTGCACCGCCGTCGCCACCGCGGTCGAGGGCACGGTGGCGAACCGCGTCGCCCCGGCAGAAGCGGGCGTCACCCGGATCGGCCACCCCGCGGGCGTGCTGGCCATGGAGGCGCACCCGCGCCTGACGCCCGAGGGCTGGGCCGTCGACGCCGTGTCCGGCCACCGCACCGCACGCCGGCTCATGGAGGGCTGGGCCCTGGTCCCCGACGAGACGCTCGGGGGCGCAGACACGCGACCGGCCTAGCAACGTGAGGAGAGCGCGTGCACGACGCTACGACCGCCGCCCCGGCGGATCCGCGGAAGATCGCGGTGTACGCCGGGTGCATGCTGGACATGTGGTGCTTGCTGCACGTTGACAGCGACATCGACCTGCCCGCCGGCCTGTTCACCCCGGAGGCCCCGCTGTGACGTCCCCGAGCCGCAGGCTCCCCCGCATGCTCGTGCTGGACGACTGGGAGGGCCTCATCCGGCAGGCGCCGGGTACCGCGCGGCTGCGTGAGCTCGCCGACGTCACCGTGCTCGACGCCCCGTTGGGCGAGGTGGCCGACGCCGACCTGGCCGACGTCCGGGTGCTGCTCGCCATCCGCGAACGGACGCAGCTCGACGCCGCCGCCCTCGCCCGGCTGCCCTGCCTCGATGTGCTCCTGCAGACCGGCGGCCACGCGTACCACGTCGACGCGGAGGTGCTGCGCCGCCGCGGCGTGCCGGTCGCGCTCAGCCGCCGGATGCAGGCGAACCGGCCGGCGGTGGCCGAGCTCACCGTCATGCTCGCCATCGCCTGCCTGCGTCGGCTCGGTGAGGCCACGCGACAGCAAGCCGACAGGCGATGGTCGCCGCTCATCGGCCGTACGCTCACCGGCCGCCGGCTCGGCATCCTCGGGCTGGGCCGCCACGGGCGGACGGTCGCGGGGCTCGGCGCCGCGTTCCGCATGGACGTCGTGGCCTGGGACCGCACCGGCGAGCGGGACGGTCTCGCGACGCCGTCCGGCCGCCCCGTGCCTGACGGAGTGACCCTGCTGCCGCTGGACGCGCTGCTGGCGACCAGCGACGTCGTGACGGTCCACCTCAAGCTCTCGGACGAGTCGCGAGGGCTGCTCGACCGCGGTCGGCTGTCGTCGATGAAGCCCGGCGCGGTCCTGGTCAACACCTCGCGCGGAGCCGTTGTCGACGAGGCGGCGCTCGTGGACGTCCTCACGCACGGTCCACTCGCCGCGGCCGGGCTGGACGTCCTCGTCGAGGAACCCCCACCGCACGACCACCCGCTGTGGGCCCTGCCCAACGTCGTCCTCACCCCCCACGTGGGCTGGACGGTCGAGGAGGTGTTCACCGAGTTCGCGGCGATCGCCGCCGACCAGCTGGACGCCTACTTGCAAGGGCGCCTCGCGCGCGACGAGCTGTTGGACCCCGACGTCACCCCGGGGCCGGGCAGCCTCGGCGGGCTGACGCCGGCGGACCCGTGAGCGGGCGCTTTCGGCTGCCGTCCGGGATGCCCCCCGGGCTCCCCGCCCTCGCGGGCGGTCTGGCCGGGGCGGCGCTGCTCACCCTGCTGCATGTGCCTGCCGGCGGCATCGTCGGCGCGGTCGCGGGCAGTGCGGCGGTGGCCAGCGCCCGGGAACGTCGCCCTGTCCCGGTCGGGCTGCGTACAGCGGGGATGGTGCTGCTCGGCTGCGTCGTGGGGGTGAGGCTCGAACCGTCCGCCCTGAGCACGCTGCTCCACCTGGCCGTCCCGCTGCTGGCCGCGGTGGCTGCGCTGATGCTGCTGGACGTGCTGCTCGCGATGCTCCTCGTCAAGCGGTACGGCATCGACCCCGTGACCGCGCTGCTCGCCTGCGCGCCCGGCGGGGTCAGCGAGATCTCGCTGGTGGCGGAGACGGTCGGGGCGCGGACCGGTGTCGTGGTCGCGGTGCACGTGGTCCGCGTCGTCGCGGTCGTCGTCGTCGCGCTGCCCGTGCTCGTCGCGCTGATGGGGCCGTCATGACGGGCCAGGACGTGCGGGAGGCGCCGTGAGCGCGCCGTTGCTCGGCGGCCTGCTGCTCAGTGGTGGGGCCGGTGCGCTGGCCGGACGCCTCCTGCGGCTGCCGCTCGCGCCGCTGCTGGGCGCGATCGTCGGCTCGTCGCTGTTCCACGTCGCGGTCGGGGGCGGCGGGACGCTCCCCGGGTGGTGGGTGTTCGTCGCTCAGGTCGCGGTCGGGAGCGCCGTGGGGTCGCGCCTCGGGCCACGCGTGCTGCACGACTTCCGGGAGATCCTGCTGCCGGGGATGCTCGTCGTCCTCGTGCTCGTCCCGGCCGGGATCGCCCTGGGGCTCGCAGTCTGGACGACGCACAAGACCGGGCTCGTCGAGTCCGTGTTCGGCCTCGTCCCCGGTGGGGTGGGCGAGATGGTGGCCGCGGTCACCAGCCTCGACGGTGACGGCGCCCTCGTCGCCGGCATGCACGTGGTGCGGCTCGTCGTCGTGCTGAGCGTGCTGCCGCTCGTCGTCCGGTGGATGCGACGCCGCGGTACCGGGGAGGAGTGAGCGCGAGCGGCGCCGGCCTCAGGAGCCGTGCCGGTGTCAGGAGCCCAGCACCATCGCCAGCCGTACCGTGCGCGCCTCGTGCATGTGCCGTTTGGCCGCGGCCTCGGCCGCGTCGCCGTCGTGCTCGCGGATCGCGTCGATGATCGCCTGGTGCTCCGCGAGCACGGCTTCCGGACGCCCCGCGGCGGCGAACGTCGTGGTGGGGAGCCGGCGTACGGCGTGCTCGACCTGGGTGAGGAACCGCTCCAGGTACGGGTTGCCCGCGGCGCCGCGGAGCAGCCGGTGGAACTCCAGGTTCTCCCGCGCCATCTCGGCGGGCTGGCTGCGCTTGGCTGCCTGCCGCATGCGCTTCTGCACGGCCCCGAGATCGCTCAGCAGCTGCGGGGTGCACCGTACGGCAGCCAGCCGACCGGCCACGCCCTCGAGGTTCTCCCGGACGACGTAGAGGGCGAGGATGTCCTCGAACGAGAGCCCGGCGACCACGCTGCCCTGGTGGGTGGTCTTGACGACCAGGCCCTCATCCGCGAGGCGTCGCAGGGCCTCTCGCACCGGCGTACGGCTGACCTGCAGCGTCTGCGCGATCTCGTCCTCGCGGAGCCACGTCGAGGGCGGGAGTGCGCCGTCGAGGATGGCCTCACGGAGCGCGTCGGTCACCGCATCGGTCGTGCTGCCGCGGACGGGGGCGTCGCGGAGGTACCTGGCCAGGTCGGTGGTCGGCGGTCCGCCTGCGTCGGCGCGCGGTCGGGGGGGCGCCGCGCGCGCCCGGGACCTGCTCTGCGTGCTGTCCACCACGCCGACACCGTACTGGACGCGTGCCAGGCGGCTGGGGGGATGCCAGGTCCTGTGATTGAATGCAACGTGCATGCTCTAGGTCACGGACAGGAGGACGCATGGCGGGTCAGCGGCACGTGGTCGTCGTCGGCGGCGGCAACGCGGGGCTGTGTGCGGCGCTGTCGGCTGCCGAGCACGGCGCGCGTGTGACGCTGCTCGAGCGCGCCCCCCGGCAGGAGAAGGGCGGCAACAGCACGTTCACCGCAGGCGCGATGCGCGTGGCGTACGACGGAGTGGACGACCTGCTCACGCTGATGCCCGACCTGCCGCAGTCCCAGATCGAGGTGACCGACTTCGGCTCGTACTCGACCTCGGACTTTCTCGACGACCTCGCCCGCGTCACCGAGTACCGCATCGACCCCGAGCTCGCGGGCGTGCTCGTGGAGCAGAGCCTGCCGACGCTGCAGTGGATGCGGGAGAAGGGCGTCCGGTTCCTGCCCATCTACGGGCGCCAGGCGTTCAAGGTGGACGGCCGATTCCGGTTCTGGGGCGGCCTCACCGTGGAGGTCTCCGGCGGAGGCCCCGGGCTCGTGGACTCGCTCACCGACAGCGCGCGGAAGGCCGGCGTCGAGATCCGGTACGGGGCCAGGGCGACCTCCCTGCACGTCGACGACGAGGGTGTCCAGGGCGTCCGCGTACGCCAGGACCGCACGACCAGTGACCTGACCGCCGACGCCGTCGTGCTCGCCAGCGGGGGCTTCCAGGCGAACGCCGAGATGCGCGCGCGCTACCTCGGCCCGAACTGGGAGCTGGCCAAGGTGCGCGGCACCATGTACGACACCGGGGACGGCATCACGATGGCGCTGGACGCCGGCGCCAGCCCGGCGGGCAACTGGTCCGGGTGCCACGCCGTCGGGTGGGAGCTCAACGCGCCGGAGTTCGGCGAGCTCGCGGTCGGCGACCACTTCCAGAAGCACAGCTACCCGTGGGGCCTCATGGTCAACGCGCACGGGCGGCGCTTCGTCGACGAGGGCGCGGACTTCCGCAACTACACGTACGCGAAGTACGGCCGCGAGGTGCTGGCCCAGCCGCAGCAGTTCGCCTGGCAGATCTTCGACGCGAAGGTGGCCCACCTGCTGCGGGACGAGTACCGCATCCGCCAGGTCACCAAGGTGACCGCGGGCACGCTCGAGGAGCTGGCCACCAAGCTCGACGGGGTGGACGCGGACTCGTTCCTCGCCGAGATGAAGGAGTACAACGCGGCCGTCGACGTCGACACCCCGTTCGACCCGAACGTGAAGGACGGGCGTGCGGCGCGCGGCCTCACCGTGCCCAAGTCCAACTGGGCGAACCGCATCGACGAGCCGCCCTTCGAGGCGTACGCGATCACCTGCGGCATCACGTTCACGTTCGGCGGCCTGCGCATCGACACGTCGGCCCGCGTGCTCGACACCGACATGCAGGCGATCCCCGGCCTGTACGCGGCGGGCGAGCTGGTCGGAGGCATCTTCTACTTCAACTACCCGGGCGGCAGCGGGCTCACGAACGGGTCGGTGTTCGGCAAGATCGCGGGGGAGTCCTCGGCGACCGTGGCCTGAGCGCGCAGCCTCAGAGGCGGTCGAGCACGGCCCTGGTCACCTCGCGTGTCCCGGCCTCGGGCTGGCCGCGCCCGTCGAGCGTCACGGCGCCTTCCGCGTACGCCGCCGTGACGGCGTCCCGAAGTCGTCCGGCGGCGTCCTGCTCGCCGAGGTGCTCGAGCATCAGGGCGCAGCTGAGCAGCTCCGACGTGGGGTTCGCCCGGTCCTGGCCGGCGATCGTCGGGGCGCTGCCGTGGATCGGCTCGAAGTACGCCGCGTCGTCGCCCATGTTCCCCGAGGGGCACATGCCGAGCCCGCCGACGGTGGCCGCGCCCAGGTCACTCAGCAGGTCCCCGAGCAGGTTCTCGGTCACGACGACGTCGAAGTGCGCGGGGTCGGCCACGAGGTCGTGTGCGGCGGCGTCCGCGTACCGGTGGTCGGCCTCGATGTCCGGGTACGCCTCCGCGACCTCGTCGAAGATGCGGCGGAAGAACGCGTAGCTGCGCAGCACGTTGCTCTTGTCGACACACGTCACTCGCCGTACGCCGTCCGCCGGGGCTCCCGAGCGGCGGCGCGCCAGCGCGAACGCGAAACGGGAGACCCGCTCGCAGCCCTCACGGGTGAGCATGAGCGTGTCGGCGGCGGCCCGCGCGTTCGCCACACCCGCCCCGCGGGAGAGGTACAGCCCCTCGGTGTTCTCCCTCACGATCACGTAGTCGATCTCGCCCGCGCCGAAGCGCATGGGCGTCCGCACCCCGGGCAGCAGCCGGATCGGGCGGACGTTGGCGTACGTGTCGAGCCCGTTGCGCAGGACGCCGCCGAGCAGGCCCGCCTCCGTGCCGTCCGGGTGGCGGACGTCGGGCAGCCCGACCGGGCCCTTGAGGATCGCGTCGTACTCCGTGCGGAGACGCTCCAGCGCGTCCGGCGGCATCGTGTGCCCGGTCTCGCGGTAGGTGCCGGCGCCCCCCGGCTCGGCGGTGAAGTCCAGCCGGAGGTCGTACCGGTCGGCGAGGGCGCACAGCACCTCGACGGCGCTGTCGGTGAGCTCGGGGCCGATGCCGTCGCCACGGATCAGGGCAACGCGGTAGCGGCGCGCCTCGCGGGTGCTCGACGTCATGCGATGAACCTTTTTGCAGTTCGAGGCGGGCGACGCCCGCTGTGCATGCGAAGCGTATGCAACTCGCCCGGCGGCCGCTCAACGCAGGTCTGCTCGACGGCGAGTCGCCCGTCTCACGCGGAGCCGATGTCCCGCCCCCGGGGTGTCCGGCCGTACGGCTGACTGTTCACGTCCCGGACACAGGGTTGGCAAAGGGGGTGGAACTGCGGGATGTTGCTCGTACAACTTCCTCCGCCCCCGCCGCCTCGAGGGAGGCACCCATGACTGCGTGGAACGCGATGACGTACGAGGGCAAGGACACGATTCTCCGCGTGGTCGCCGCGCAGGCCGAGGGTTTCTTCGACCTGGCTGGCGACCCCGGAACATGGACGGCGCAGACGGCCTGCCCGAGCTGGCAGGTGCGGGACGTCGTCGGCCACCTGGTGGACACCACCGAGAGCTACTTCGTTGCCTTCGACGCCGCCCGCAGCGGCGCGTCGGTCGACCCGGCGTACGGGCTGCCGGGCATGGCCGCCCGGGCCGACCTGCAGGCCCGCGCGCTGCGCACCGAGTCCCAGGAAGCCCTGCTCGATCGGCTGCGCGCCGACCTCTCCAAGATGAGGGAGATCTTCGACGGGCTGAGCCCGGAGGACTGGGGCGGCCTGCTCGTGCCCCACTTCTACATGGGCCCGCTGCCCGCGTTCTTCTACCCGGCGTTCCAGCTCATGGACTACGGGGTGCACTCCTGGGACATCCGCGAGGGCACCGGCCGCGCGCACGCCCTCTCCGGCGACGCGGCGGACCTGCTCGTCCCGTTCATGTTCGTCCTGTGGCAGAGCACGGCCTCCGTCGGCCCGGAGACCGAGCCCGGCGAGATCGGGATCCGGATCACCAGCGGACACAACGCCGGCGACCACGTCGCACACGTGGGCCCCGACGGGCTGACGCTCGAGCCGGGGCCGGTGGACGGCCTGCGCACGGTGCTCGAGTTCGACGCCGGCAGCCTCGTGCTCACCGCGTTCGGGCGGTGCAGCGCCGGCACGGTCCGGGGAGACGCGCGGGAGGCCGAGCGCTTCCTCAACCTGTTCTTCCGGATCTGACCTGGTCGCCCGCGGACTCCCCGCCGAGACGAGCGCTCGGCTCAGGGCAGCTCTGCGCCGAGCGCGGACGCGGCGGTGCCGACCCGCGCACCGACCGGCGCCAGGTCGGCCTGGACGTCGACGAACACGACGCAGAGCGCGCCGACCAGCCGTCCCGACCGGCCGTGCACGGGGACGGCGACCGAGCGCATGCCCGTCAGCACCTCGCCGGCGGTCGTGACCCAGCCGTCGGCACGCGCGGCGGTCACATCCCGGCGTTCCCCGTCCTGCGGCGCCTCTCCCGCGAGCAGCGCGAGCCCGGGGGCTCCCCGGTGGACCGGGTGACGGGTGCCCGGCCGGTACGCGACGTGCGCGATCGAGTGCCGGGGCTCGACCGAGACGAGCGTGACGGCGTCGTCCCCGTCCCGGACGACGAGGAACGCGGTCATGCCCAGGTCGTTCGCCAGCACGGTGAGCTCGGGCAGTGCGGCGGACTGCAGGGTTCGCCGCACGCTCCCCGCGAGCACGGACAGCCCCAGGCCCGGGCCGAAGCGTCCGCGGTCGTCCCGCTCGAGGAGGCGGTGGTCCTCGAGGGTGCGCAGCACGCGGTACGTGACCGAGCGGTGCAGGCCCAGCCGGCTCGAGACCTCGGCGAGCGACAGCGCCTCGTCGCTGTCGGCAAGCAGCTCGAGAGCGCGCAGACCGCGGTCCAGCGTCTGGGCGTGCGGCGCCTTGGACGGGCTCGCGGCGGTGCCGGCCATGGCGCGTCCTTCCGTCCCGGCCGGTTCCCGTGGTCCGGTCGCGTTGTTACGGTGTCCGGCACGGTCCGGTAGTCGACAGAGCGTTCCGATAGTCGGAGCGATTCCGATCCTAGGACGGGGTGCACGCATGTCCGTCAAGCCGTTCGCCTCGTCGGCGGACCTGGGCGAGAAGTCCGAGACGTTCGAGATCCTCGCCGACGGCGTCTACGCGCTGACCGCCGAGGGAGACCCGAACGTCGGGGCGGTCGAGGGCGAGGACTTCCTCGTCGCTTTCGAGGCGCGCGCGACCCCGGTGGCGGCCCGCGACTGGCTCGCGACGCTGCGGCAGCACACGGACAAGCCCGTGCGCTACCTCGTCCTCTCGCACTACCACGCCGTCCGCGTCCTCGGCGCGAGCGCGTTCGACGCGGACGCGATCGTCACCCACGAGAACACCCGTGCGCTCGTCGCGGAGCGCGGCTTCGAGGACTGGGAGAGCGAGTACGGGCGGATGCCGCGCCTGTTCCGTGAGCCCGAGTCGATCCCGGGGCTCACCTGGCCGACGGTGACCTTCTCCGACCGGATGACGATCGACCTCGGCGGCGACCGTGGCGACCTCGTCCTGCAGTACTGCGGCCGTGGCCACACCGAGGGCGACATCGTCGCGTGGCTGCCGCGCTCGCGCGTGCTGTTCGCGGGCGACCTCGTCGAGGCCGAGGCCGCTCTCTACACGGGGGACGGCTTCCACGCGGAGTGGTCTACGGGCACGCTCGACCGGGTGAAGGCGTTCGAGGCCGAGATGCTCGTGGGCGGGCGCGGAGCCGTCGCTCGCGGGCGTACGGCGGTCGACGCCGCGGTCGAACAGACCCGGGACTTCCTGCGCGTCATGCGCGAGCGGGTCGGCGCGGTGCACGCGGCAGGCGGCACGCTCAAGGAGGCGTTCGAGTCGACCCATGACGCGCTGGCCCCGACGTACGGGCAATGGCCGATCTTCGAGCACTGCCTCCCGTTCGACGTGCAGCGGCTGTGGGACGAGCTCGACGGCATCGAGCGTCCCCGCATCTGGACGGCCGCGCGCGACCGCGAGGTCTGGGACGCGCTCCAGGGCTGAGACGTGAGTCGTCCCGAGCCGAGCCCGCCCGCGGAGCGCACGCCCGGGCCGAGCCGCTCCACGACAGGCACGCCCGAAGCGGGCATGCCCGCGCCCGTCCTCGTGCTCGGCAACGGGCCGGTCGGCCAGACGACGGCCCTGCTGCTCGCGCGCTGGGGCGTGCCGACGGTGCTGCTCGACCGGCGCCCATGCCGTGACCTGGTGGGGTCGAAGTCGATCGTGCAGCAGCGGGACGTCCTCGACGTCTGGGAGTCCGTCGGCGCCGGGCGCCGCATCGCCGACGAGGGCCTCACCTGGACGCTTGCTCGAACGTACTACCGCGACACGGAGCTCTTCTCCACGCGGTTCCCCGACCGTGGACGCTCACCGTTCCCACCGTTCGTCAACATCTCGCAAGGCAGGACGGAGCAGATCCTCGACGAGCGGGTGGCCGCGTCCCCGCTCGTCGACGCCCGGTGGGGCCACGACGTCACGGCGATACGCCAGGACGACCACGGGGTCGAGGTGACGTGTACGCGCGAGAACGCGCCTCCGGTCACGCTGCGGGGCAGCCACGCGGTCGCGTGCACGGGGGCCCGTCGCGAGGTGCGGGACATGCTCGGCGTGACGTTCGAGGGCCGGGCGTTCGACGACAGGTTCCTCATCTGCGACGTCCGCACCGACCTGCCGGGGTGGCGGCACGAGCGCCGTTTCGCGTTCGACCCTGCGTGGAACCCAGGGCGGCAGGTGCTCATCCACCCGTGCCCCGACTCGGTGTACCGGATCGACTGGCAGGTCCCGCCCGAGGTCGACCTCGCGGAGGAGCAGGCGAACGGCACGCTCGACCGGCGCATCCGTCAGATCGTGGGCGAGCACCCGTACGAGCTCGTCTGGTCGTCGCTCTACCGATTCCAGTCGCGCCACGCCTCCCGGTTCCAGGTCGGACGCGTCCTGCTCGCCGGGGACGCCGCCCACCTGTACGCCCCGTTCGGCGCCCGCGGCCTCAACTCCGGCGTGCAGGACGCGGAGAACGCCGCGTGGAAGATCGCCGCCGTACGCCACGGCTGGGCGCCCGAGAGCCTGCTCGAGACGTACGACACGGAACGCCGCGCCGCCGCCCTCGAGAACCTCGACGTGACGTCGCGGACGATGGACTTCCTCGTCCCGCAGTCCGACGAGGCGCGGGAGTGGCGACACGACGTGCTCGCCCGTGCCGCGGACGACCCGGCGGTGCGCGCCTTGGTCGACTCCGGCCGACTGGCCGAGCCGTTCTGGTACGTCGACTCCCCGCTGACCACCCCCGACGCGTCCCGGCCCACGCCCGTACGCCCCCCGAAGGGGGAGGTGCCGACCCCGGCCCCCGGCGTCCTCGTCCCGGACGTGCCGGTGCGGCTGCCGGGCACGAGCGGGCCGACGGCCTTGCGTCGGCTCGTCCGCGGCGGCCTGCTCGCGCTCACCGGGCCCGGCGTGGACGCGTCCCACATTGGCGCGCTGCTCGAGGAGACGGTGGCCGCGCGGGTGCGGGCGCTGTCCGTTCCCGAGGTCGACACAGATGACGAGTTGGCCGCCTGCCTCGTCCTGCGCACAGCCGAGACGTGGCTGCTGCGTCCTGACGGCCACGTCGCCGCTGTGGTCCCGGGCGGCCCGGCGGCCGACGAGGCGCTGCGGGCCGCGGCCCGGCGCTCGCTGGGGTACGTGGGCTGAGGCGCGGGGCGGGGTCAGGCCGAGCGGCGGGCCTGGTCCAGGGCCTCGTCGGCCGCCGCGGCCACCGAAGCGGCCGCACGGCGCAGCCCGTCCGTCTCCTGCGGCGTCAGAGCCCACAGCTCTGTCCCGGCCAGGCCGGACGGCCCGAGCCGGGCGGGCAGCGTGAGGTAGCAGTCGTCCAGGTCGTCGAGATCGGGGTGACCGCCGGTCCAGACACAGGCGGGCAGGACCTCCCCGGTGGCCATCGCCTCCACCATGCGGCGCGTGCCGACGGGCGTCGTCCAGCCGCTGCTGCGGCCCGGGCGCAGGCGGGACCACCGCTCGAACCAGCCGTCGACGTCGGCCCGTACGCGCCGCTGCGCCTCGGGATCGAGGGTCACCGGCTGGTCGTCCAGCGTGACCCGGCTGAACAACGGGACCTGACCCGCACCGTGCTCACCGAGCACCACACCGCCGACTCGGCCCGGGTGGACTCCGAGCTCTCGCCCGAGAGCGGCACGGAACCTGACGCTGTCGTTGAGGCTGTACCCCAGCAGGCGGGTCGGGTCGAGCCCGTTGAGCCGCCGGAGTGCCTCGGTCAGCACGTCCACCGGGTTCGACAGGACGAGGACGACACCGTCGGAGCCGGCGAGCCGCGACACGGTCGGGGCCAGCGCCTGCAACAGCGCGAGGTTGCCCGCGAGGAAGTCGCGCCTGTCGCCGTCCGGCGTCTCGGGGAGGGACGCGGCGACGACGACGAGGTCTGCCGGCCTCGCGTCGTCGGCGGCCACCTCGGTGACCGTGGTCGTCGCATCACCGGCGAGCACCTGCGCCTCGGCGAGGTCGACGACGTGCGACCGCGCCACGTTCCGGCGGGGGTCGACGAGCTCGACGCTCTCGCACGTGGCGGTCACGACGAGCTGCTCGGCGACACCCGAGCCGACGAGCCCGGCCGCCCCCAGGACGACGGCGTGCCGAGGCCAGGGACGCGTCGTTGGACGCGTGGTCACGCCCGTGCCGCGTCCGCGGTGGCGTCGGCCGTACGCGGGGGCGCAAACTCCTCCAGGTCACGGTGCGAGGTCTCGGGGATGAAGCGGATCGCGACGAGCCCGATGAGCAGCACCGCGAAGAGGTACGCGGACACGGCCGCCGTCGTCCCCGTCGCCCCCTGCAGCGCAACCGCGACGAGCGGGGTGAGGCCGCCGCCGAGCACCGCGCCGAGCTGGTACGTGAGCGAGTTGCCCGTGTACCGGACCGGAGTCGGGAACAGCTCGGAGAACATCGCCGCCATCGGGGAGAACGTTGCCGCGAGCGGGATCGTCAGGACGACGAGCGACAGCCCGACGAGCACGGGCTGGCCCGTGTCGATGAGCCAGAACAGCGGGAACACCCACGCGAGCCCGCTGTACGCGCCGAACAGGTAGACGCGGCGGCGTCCCAGCCTGTCCGACCAGGAGGCGGCGACGAAGCACGTGAGCAGCCACGAGGACGCGGCGACGAGCACGCAGGCGAGCATCGTCGACTGGGAGAGGCCGAGCTCCGCGGTGCCGTACGAGAGCACGTACGCGATGAGGATGTAGCCGCACGCGACGTTGCCCGCGAACGCGACCGCGCCGAGCCCGACCTGCTTCGGGTGCGTGCGCAGCACCTCGACGATCGGCGCGCGTGGCGGGGCGAGGCGCGCGGTCTCGCGCCGGAACACCGGGGTCTCCTCGAGCTTGAGCCGGATCACCAGGCCGAGCGCGACGAGGACGGCGCTGAGCAGGAACGGCACCCGCCAGCCCCAGGCGGCGAACGCGTCCTCGGGCATCGCGGCGGTCACGCCGAGGAACACGAGGTTGGACAGGATCACCCCGGCGGGTGTGCCCATCGGTGCGGCGGCCCCGTACAGGCCGCGGCGGTTCGGCGGGGCGTACTCGACGGCCATGAGGCTTGCGCCGCCCCACTCGCCGCCGACGCCGAAGCCCTGCAGGAAGCGGAGCACGACGAGCAGCACCGGCGCCCAGACGCCGATGGTGTCGTACGTGGGCAGGCAGCCGATGAGGAACGTCGCCACGCCCATCGTCACGAGCGAGAGCACGAGCATCGACTTGCGCCCGATGCGGTCGCCGAAGTGACCCATCACCATCGCGCCGAGTGGGCGCGCGGCGAAGCCGACGGCGAACGTGGAGAACGAGGCGAGGATGCCCGCCGTCTCGGAGAACCCGGGGAAGAACTGCGGGCCGAACACGAGCGCGGCGGCGGTGCTGTAGATGAAGAAGTCGTACCACTCGATCGTGGTGCCGACGAAGCTTGCGCCGACCACGCGGCGGAGGGCCCGGGGGGGCGGCGCGGACATCGGCGGGGACACGGGTGCGCGTCCGGTGGCCATGGTGGCTCCCTTGGCGTCGCGAGTCGCCCCGTACGCCTGATCGTCTCTATATTCGGAACGACCCTTCGGTATACGACGGGACGGTACGCGTGACCCACATCACCGTCAATCCCGGCGAAACTAGACGAACCAGACCGACAAGGCGGACCCAGGCGTGGACGCCGTGGACCCCAGCCGGGGAGGAGCACCCGTGGTGGGGGACAGGACGTCCAGCGGGAGCATGGGGAGCTGACCACCGACCCTCGGAGGGGACCACGATGAGCCTCGTCCTGCTGCACGAGTCCGACGACGTGGCCGTCGCCACGGCTGCGCTGAGCGCCGGGGCACGCCTGGACGCGGGGAGGCGGGAGGTGACCCTCCGCGCGGACGTCCCCGCCGGGCACAAGGTCGCGGTGCACGACCTGCCGACGGGCACGCTCGTCCGCAAGTACGGGCAGGTCATCGGACGTACGCTGGCCGACGTCGGCGCCGGCGACCACATCCACCTGCACAACCTCGGCATGCCCGACGACGCCGCGGCACGAGCGGGGGCCGAGGGAGCCGCCGGGCAGACCTCCCCCGCGTCCGGGCCCGAGGGCATGCGCCGCACGTTCGAGGGCATCCGCCGTCCGGACGGGCAGACGGCCACCCGCAACTTCGTCGGCGTCCTCACCACCGTGAACTGCTCGGCCACGGTGGCGCGCAAGGTCGCGGCGCGCGCGGAGCTCGAGGTGGAGGGCGTCGAGGGTGTCGACGGCGTCGTCGCGCTCACCCACGGCACCGGCTGCGGCATGGCCGACGCGGGCGAAGGCTGGGACCTGCTGCGCCGCACCCTCGCCGGGTACGCCCGCCACCCCAACATCGGCGGGCTCGTCGTGCTCGGCCTCGGCTGCGAGGTGAACGCGGTCTCCAGCCTCATGGACGAGCTGGGCCTGGCGGAACACGTGCCGGTGGCCCCGTACACGATCCAGGAGGCCGGGGGCACGGTCGCGGCCGTCGACCGCGGGCTCGACCTCGTCCGCGGCATGGCCAAGGACCTTCAGGGGACCAGCCGCGAGACCGTCGACGTGGCCGACCTCGTGCTCGGCCTGCAGTGCGGCGGCTCCGACGGGTACTCGGGGCTCACCGCCAACCCGTCGCTCGGCGTCGCGTCCGACCTGCTCGTGACGGCGGGTGCCACGTCCGTGCTCGGCGAGACCCCCGAGGTGTACGGGGCGGAGCACCTGCTCGCTGCCCGCGCCGCGGAGCCCGCCGTGGCGGACGCGCTGATGGCGCGCATCCGGTGGTGGGAGGAGTACACGGCGAAGCAGGGCACGACGCTCGACGGCAACCCCTCGCCCGGCAACAAGGAGGGCGGCATCACCACCATCCTCGAGAAGTCGCTCGGTGCCGTGGCGAAGGGTGGGCACAGCCCGCTCGCGGCGGTCTGCGAGTACGCCGAGCCGATCCCGCGTCCGGGCTTCGTGTTCATGGACACGCCTGGCTACGACCCGGTGTCCGTGACCGGCATGGTCGCCGGGGGCGCGAACATCGTCTGCTTCACCACCGGGCGCGGCTCCGTGTTCGGCAGCCGGCCGGCCCCCACCGTCAAGCTCGGCACGAACGCGGAGCTCGCCGCGCGCATGGCCGGTGACATCGACCTCGACTGCTCCGGCGTGGTCGAGCAGGGCATCCCCGTGGAGGAGATGGGGCGCCGGGTGTACGACCTGCTGCTCGACGTGGCGTCCGGTCGGCAGAGCGCGAGCGAGGCCCTCGGCATGGGTGGTGAGGAGATCGTGCCCTGGCAGCGGGGCGCAGTGCTGTGACGGCGAGCTCGTCCCCCGGCCCGCCCGCGGTCACCCGCCTCTCCCTGGCCACGCTCGACGCGCTGCCGCGTGGGGACACCTGGTCACCACCCGAAGTCGACCCTCGCGCACTCGGCGTCGGCGTGGTCCACCTCGGCGTGGGGGTGTTCCACCGTGCGCACCAGGCCGTCTACACGGAACGGGCCGCCGCCTTGACCGGGAGCACGCAGTGGGGCATCGCCGGCGTGACGCAGCGCTCGTCCGCGGTGCGCGACCAGCTCGCCCCTCAGGACGGGCTGTACGGGGTGCTCGAACGAGGCGAGGCGGTCCATCTCCGTGTCGTGGGCAGTATCCGGCGGGTGCTGGACGGTCGGGGGGAAGCCGAGGACGTCCTGACCCTGCTGGCGGACCCTGCCGTCCACGTGGTCACGCTCACCGTGACGGAGAAGGGTTACCGCACCGGCGTGGGCGGCGGGCTCGACCTCGACGACCCGGATGTCCGCGAGGACGTGCACGGCGGGCCGGGTCGTACCGTCGCCGGCCGTCTGGTGCGCGGCCTGCAGCGGCGGTACGTGACGAGCGGCGCTGCGCTGACCGTCGTGTCCTGCGACAACCTCACGGGCAACGGCCGTGTGCTGCGCCGGGTGGTGGAGGACTTCGTCGAGGCACTGTCGGGCCAGGGCCCCAGCGGGTTCGCGGACTGGCTGGGCGCCTCAGTGCGGTTTCCCGCGTCCATGGTCGACCGGATCGTGCCCGCGACGACCCCGCTCGACCGGGCCGAGGCCCGGGTGCTGCTCGGCGCGGACGACGCGGGCCTCGTGGTCGCCGAGCCGTACCGCCAGTGGGTGCTCGAGGACGACTTCGCAGCCCCCCGCCCGGCGTGGGAGCGTGCCGGTGCATTGCTCACCGACGACGTGACGCCGTGGGAGACGGCCAAGCTGCGCGTGCTGAACGCGGCGCACTCGATGCTCGCGTACCTCGGTGCCCTGCGCGGGTACGAGACCATCGCCGAGGCTGTCCGCGACGACGACCTCGCCGGGGACGTCCGGGCGCTGCTCGTCGAGGACGTGAGCCCGACGCTGTGCGTCCCGGCCGGCCTGGACCTGCCCGCGTACCGCGAGGACGTCCTGGAGCGGTTCGCCAACCCGGCGCTGGCCCACCGCACCGTGCAGGTGGCGATGGACGGCTCGCAGAAGCTGCCGGTCCGGTTGCTCGGCACCGTTCGTGACCGTCTCGCCGCGGGGGTCGTACCTCGATGGGCGGTTCGGGCGGTCGCCGGGTGGATGGTCTACGTCTCCGCCGGGCAGGACGCGGGCGGCCGGCCCCTGCCGCTGGAGGACCCACTCGCGCCCCGGCTGCGGGAGGTCGCGGCCCGTGCGGGCGACGCCCGGGTCCTGGTCGACGGCCTCCTCGGCGTCCAGGAGGTGTTCGGGGACGACCTGCCCGAGCACGCCGACCTACGCGCGGCACTCGTGGAGGAGGTGGCGGCCCTGGGCGGCCGGCGGGCGGTCCATCCGGCCGGGTAGCCCACCCGGCTCGTCCCGGGCGGGCAGTCGTGCCGGCCGGGTTAGAGCTTGGTCACCTTCGTGGCACGCACCCGGCGCCGACCGCTGGAGCCGAAGTCGACGCAGACCATGTCGCCGTCCTCGACGCTGAGCACCGTGCCCAGGCCGTGGCGGTCGTGGAGGATGCGGTCCGAGACCTCGAGGCTGTTGGCCACAGGCCCGACGGTCGGACGGTTGAAGGGGCTCCCGGGGAGAGGTCGCCGCCCGGCGGCGGAGCGAGGCTTCATCACCTTCGAGTATCCGCTGAATTTGCGGTCTCGTGTGTAACGATTTCGGACGGATCTGGTCGGGTTCGGCCAGGCTTGGCCCGGAGGGCCGCCCGTAGACTCCGGCGGCGTGACCTCACCGACCCGCCGTTCCTTCGCCGCCCTCGCCTCCGCCGCGCTTGCCCTGGGGGCGGCCACCGCCTGCAGCAGTGAGGGCGCGACCACCGACTGCTCGACCAGCGCGTGCACCATCACGTACGAACGAGGGGTCGACGCGCAGGCGACGATCTTGGGTGTCCAGACCCGGCTGGTGGGCGTGGACGGCGACCGCGCCCGGATCAAGGTGGCCGGGCAGACGCTCACCCTGCCCGCTGGGGGTCAGGCCCAGGCGGGAGAGTTCACGGTTTCCGTCCAAGACGTCTCCGCGGACGAGGTCGTCGTGAAGGTGGCCCAGTCCGGCGGCTGAGCGGTGGTTATGCCAGGTCCCCGGCGAACTTGCCGGCGATCGACGTGAACTCCGAGGGGGCAACGCTCCAGCGCTCCCGCAGGATCGACTCGACCCTCTCGGCGAGCGCAGGCACGATCTGGTCGTCGAGTCGCGGCGGGCCGTCATCGAGGGTCAGCTCGACCACAAGATGCACCGGCGTGTCCCGACCTGACGTGTCTCGGCCAGGTGGAACAGGGTTCCCGGGACGAAGACCACCTCCGCCTCGTCCTTCCTGGCGGAGAATACCGCGATGGACTGCCCCGCAGGCTTCGGATCGCGTAGAGCGCCAGTGTCGTACGGCCCTCGGTGGCGATGTCGGGGTCGAGAGACGTGGCCACCACGCCGCGGGTGACCACCGACTGGCCGGGACGCGTGAACTGGGCCTCGGCAGTGCAGCCTCGGAACGTGACGCCACGTGACCGCGGCAGCTTCTCGACCGTGTCGAGGAACTGGGCGAGCCGACTCTCGCCTGCGTCCGCACTCATTCGGCACTCAGCGGGTTGGTGCGTACGGCCCATCGCTCGGGCAGGATTGCCTGCGGGCCGCCGTCGGCGACCTCCCGCATACCCCGCACCCGGCCCCGGTCGTCTCGCCCGACACCTGCCTGACCACCCGCATGCGCAGGCCGGGGCGACCCGGAACGCGAAGGGCACACCGTAGGAGTTCGCGTACTCGTCGCGCTTGGCGCGGCTGATGCGTGGAACGGGCTGCCTGGCGCAGCGCCGCCGCGTAACACAGCAGGGTTGCCCGCCACGACGAAATCCACACTCACGGCACCATCACCTCCCCCGTCCTGATGGACCACGACGCCCGGCGTACTCGGCGAACTGTCGTTCCTGCTCGTCAACCGTGACGAGCTCCTCTGGCTCCGCGGGGTCGAGCGAGGGCAGCAAGCGGAACCTGTCCGCCGCTAGGTCGTTCACGACGACCGCCCCTCCCTCGCGCGCGTTCGGCGACGGCCAGGTGAACCGGCGTGCGGCCTGGACGGCGGGGCAGTACGGCTCGGTCTGTCGACGGAGGTCCTTCAGTGCGTCGAAGAGGTCCGGACCCGTACCGGTGTAGGACCCCTCAGGTGTGAACAGGGTTGCGGTCGCGGACAGGTCCGGCGGCGCGGTGCCGACGTCTACGGTCAGCGTCGCACGTTGCGTCTTTGCCCGTCCGGTGAGATCGACCATCTCGACCTCCACCGATGAGGCGAATCGGTGGCTCACCGCATGTTCCCGAGGAGGCCCGCGATCCCGGTCGCCCGGATGCCGGCACGCCTGCCATCTGGCAGGACGACCTCGAGTCCGACGCCGTCGGTGAGGTGGCTCGCCAGATCCCGCACGGTCGTCCGCGTCCAACCACGGGCATCGGGGTACGCACCACGGGCGTCGTTCTCGGTCACGAACGCCTCGATCGCGGGCTCGGCACGTTCGACGACGGGCGGCCCGGAATCGGTGACTGCGATGGTCACGGCGGCGCGGCCGATCGCAACCAGTGCGCGCTCGGTGGGGCGTCCGGAGAGAAGCGCCTCGACGGCACTGACGACCTCGCCGACATCCGGTTGATGCGGGCGGTAGTGGGGGTTGGGCGTGAACCCGGCGTCGTTGACCTCACCGTTGGCGTCGACCGGCCACCCTCCGCGGATGGAGTGACCGGGCACCCGGGCGTCGGGGTCGACGAGGGCGTCGATGGCGTACACCCAGCCACCTGGTCGTTCGCGTGCTGCCGCGCGCAGGTCGTCGGTCACTTCGGGTGAGTCCTGCATGGTCATCTGCACTATCCCTACGGTGCGCCGCGGTAGTTCGGATTCGGAACGAAGTCCCCGAGCTCCCCTGTGAGCTTGTCCAGTACGGGTCTCCCCCCACGAATGAACTCAGATGCAACCCCTCCCGGGTAGGCGATCTCGGACTCGTCGTACCAGTTCTTGTCGAACGTACGCGGGACGTCGATGCCGCCAGGGGCGTCCACTTCGTACACCCAGTCCTTGAAGTACTTGGCGGCGACGTCGGCATCGCGTGTGGTCGACACGAACGCCGACGAGGTGTGGCTGGACACGTAGTCCTCGAGTTGGACGTTTGACGGGTTCCGCGGTTCGAATCCGGGCCCAAAGACCTCATCCGGGCCGCGCATGTCGGCCCGATACAAGAGGTCGCTGTCTGTTCGCCAGACCGGCGGGACGTCGATCTCGTCCAACGGGACGTTCCTGTCGACGGCGGCGGCGAGCGGGTCGAAGTCGTCACCGCTGGCCGCCACGTCGTCGAGCCGGTTGAGGTCGTCGAGGTTGTCGAGGCGGTTGGTGGTGGTGGTGAGGTCGGTGGCGCTGTCGGCGATGTCGTCGGCGTGGCGGGCGAGGGTGGTTGCGCTCATGGCGCCGCGTTCGCCGGCGATGGCGGCGCCGCCGGCGCCGGCGGTGGCGAT
>JBOGEN010000113.1:0-5483 GCA_050743265.1 Actinomycetes bacterium | reverse complement strand
CTCGACGGGCTCGCGCCCCTCCTCCGTGGGCTCGGGCACCCAGATCGTGGACTCGCTCCCGTCGCCCAGAACAGAGTGCACGGTCAGGGTGTCGCCGCTGTCGGTGACGATCCCGGCGAGCCGGCCGATGGCCTCCACCTGGCTCACCATCACGTCCTCTCGCCGTGCGACGCCCGGTTTATCAAAGCCTGGCATCAGGGGGTGGCCTGCGTGTCCGTTTGACCGAGACGACACGCACGCAGGGGGAACGCGGTGCATTCGTGCGGGAGCCTGGCCGAAACCCACCCCCGCGTCACCCCTGCGGGGGCGGAGTGGGGTGGGCGAACCTCAGCGAGAACCAGGCGACGCGGCGGCTCCGGACGTACGCGACCCCGAGCCAGAGCCCCGGGGAGACCTCCCGGATCTCGTCCCGGACCATCCGAGCGAGCAGCGACGTCCGCGAGTAGTCGAGCGCCACGCAGTCCCGGCCGTCGAACAGGCTCGGCCCGGTCGCGACAGCGGCCGGTACGGCTCTCGCGCCCGTCGGGCCGAGGAGGTTGTGCAGCATGCCCCGCTCGCGGTCGACCACCTTGCCCTTCCACGCGACCGCCCGGGTGAGCCCGGCGAGGGTGCGCGCGACCGGCGTCCCGGTGCCGACGAGCACGGTGCCCTGAGCGCGCCCGTCCGGCAGGACGGACGTGGGGTGCCGCGCGAAGAGTGCCGCGAGGGCACGGGTAGGCGTCGCGAGGAGGTCGTCCTCGGTCAGCGCGTGCGATCCGATGTCACTGCTCATGGTCCACCCCCGAGGACGGCAAGCCTCACCGCGACAGCATCCGGCCTCGACCCGCTCAGGTAAAGCCCTCCGGCCACGGCGAGTGCCCGCAGCGGGTCAGAACGTCCGGATGGTGACGAAGGCCAGCGCTCCCGTCATGAGCGACGCGAGGACCTTCTCGTCGCCGTCCCCGGGAAACCCCAGCAGGGGCACCGAGAACCGGCGCCGGAACGGCCAGAACAGCGGCACCCCCGTGGCCGTGAGCAGGTCCCCGACCAGGTGGAGCAAGCAGCCCACCCCGACGACGTACGGCATCCAGGGCCACGGTCCGGGGACGAGCCACCAGGCCACCCCGGTGACGAGCGCCGCCTGGGCACCGATGAGCAGCGCGCCCCAGCCCCTGGCCCTGCCCCGCGGGGGCTTGACCGCACGCACCGCGAACGCGACGAGCACGAACAACACGCCCGCCATGGCCTCACGTCCGACCATCGTCTGCAGCAGCTGGACGAGTGCGGCCACCACGCCGGCGAACAGGAACCCGTGAGACGCGTTGCGGTGCCCGCCGAACAGCTTGCCGAGCACGGTGGCGGCACCTCGCGTCACCGGGCCGAGCGACTGCGCGATCGTGCCGTCGGGGTGGTCCAGGTCGGGGAGCAGAGCGGCACCCGCGCACGCCACCGTGGTCACGGCCAGCGTCTCGTGGCCGGAGATGCCGGCCCCGTGGACGAGGTCGGGTGGCAGCCATTGGCTGCCGGCGAGCCATCCGAGAGCACCGAGCACGACGTGGGACCGTCCGAGCACCGATGTCCTCCGCGTCGTCGTGCCGGCGTACGTCGCGTCGTCCAGCCCGGCGTACGTGGACCATGATCGTAAACAGGGCCGGCAGTTCGTTGTCGATCACCCCGGAACCTGCCGGATTTGTCTGCAACGTCCCCCGTCCCGTGACAGACTGGACCTCGCGTCGACGCCGGTTCGTCCGGCGGCGGGCGACTCGCGGTGGGGTACGAGGCCCCCGCGGTCAGGCCCGCGACGCAGCGTCGGGCACGTCCCGATCGCGCACCAACGCCTGCACGTCACATCCGCGGCGCACGCCGCATGCGGTGGACGTACGCGGGCAGACACGAACGGACCGGGTACGCCCCCGAAAGGAGACCAGTGGCCACCGGGCACCGCGCACGTCCACTGTCGCGTTCTGCCGGGATGGGCGCCGTCGCTGGCGCGCTCGCCCTGCTCACCGCCTGCAACGCGTCACCGACGACGCTGGCGGCAGGTCCCGGGGACGCCCCGGCGCTCCCGCCCGCGAAGCCCGAGATCGCCGTCACGCCCTCGCGCTCGGCCGAGGACGTCGCGCCGGGCGACCCGGTCCGCGTCGAGGTCAGCGGGGGCACGCTGTCGTCGGTCGAGGTGACTGCCGACGGCTCGTCCGGCCGCCTCACGGGTGAGCGGACCGCGGGCGGCGCGTCCTGGGTCTCGACGCAGGACCTCGAGTTCGACACGGCGTACACGGTGAAGGCCACTGCGACCAACCTGGGCGGCAAGACGTCGGTCAGCTCGACGTTCACCACTGTGGACCCGGAGCAGACCGTACGTGCCCATGTCGCCCCGCTGGAGGGCGAGACGGTCGGCGTCGGCATGCCGATCGCCGTGTACTTCACCGCGCCCGTCGAGAACCGGGCCGCCGTCGAGCGGCGGCTGTCCGTCGAGACGCCCGGCGACGTCGAGGGCGCGTGGCACTGGATGGACGACGAGGAGGTCCACTTCCGGCCCCGCGCGTACTGGCCGGCGAACACCGACATCACGCTGCACGCGCCGCTCGACGGCGTGAACGCGGGGAACGGGGTCTGGGGCGACGAGGACCGCGAGATCTCCTTCCAGACCGGGGACCGCATGGTGAGCAGGGTCGACGTGAACGACCACACGATGACGGTGAGCCGTAACGGCGAGGTGCTGCGACGCATCCCGGTCACGGCCGGCAAGGCCGGGTACGAGACCCGTAACGGCACGAAGGTCGTGCTGGCCAAGCAGCGGGACTACACCATGGACGCCACCACGACCGGCGTCTCCAAGGACGACCCCGAGTACTACCGGGTCACCGTGGACTACGCGATCCGCGTGACGTGGAGCGGCGAGTTCCTGCACGACGCGTCCTGGTCGACGGGCAGCCAGGGCTCCGCCAACGTCAGCCACGGCTGCGTCGGCATGAAGCCGAGCGACGCACGGTGGCTGTACGGGCTGACCCGGCGCGGCGACGTCGTCGAGGTCACCGGCTCCGGCCGCGAGATGGAGCTCCGCAACGGGTACGGCGACTGGACCCTGTCCTGGCAGGAGTGGCAGGAGGGCAGCGCGCTCCACTGACCGCCGGGGCCGGAAGGCCGGCTGCCGGACCGTCAGGCGGCGGGTCTGGCGGGTTCAGGCGGCCGGCGCCCCTGTGTCGGCGTGCAGCACGCCCGACTCGAGCGCCAGCGTCAGGTACATCGCGTGCGACCAGAGCAGCGGCTTGGCGACGGGCCCCCAGCGGTCGAGCCACTCGTCGACGTGGCCGGGTGAGAGCGTCTCGTCGTTGACCTGCTCGGGCAGGTGCCCCTCCCGGTCCGCGCAGGACGCGACCCAGGCCAGCCGCTCTCGCGCGAAGCCGTCCCGCCCTGTCCGTACCTCGTGCAAGCCGCACAGGGCAGTGAGCAGCATCCACTCTCCGCCGCCGTAGAACGTGTCGGCCATGTGGCGACGCACACCCCGGTGCAGCAACTGGTTCGTCACGACGGTGTACGTGCGCTCGGCGAGCGGGGACGTCGGGGCGACCAGCCCGAACGGGGTGAGGCACGCGAGCAGGCTGCCGTCCACGGCGTCGTTGCCGACCCACTTGGTGAGCCGGCCGTCCTGCACGCACGCACGCAGGATGAACGCGTGCACGTCGTCCGCGGCCTCGCGGGCGACCTCTGCACGCTCCTCGTCCAGCACGTCCGCGTCCGCGGCGGCGTCGAGCCCGGCCCAGTTCGCGCCGAGGGTGGACGTGTGCCGGTGGCCATGGTTCTCCTCCCACCAGTCGAAGCAGGGACGGTCCCAGAACAGCGTCAGGTAGTCGGTCGCCACCGCGACCGCGTCCCGCCAGCGGCCGAGGTCGACCTCGTGCCGGCGGGCGTGTGCGACAAGCGCCCACAGCCAGGTGCCGTAGCCGTCCGTCTGGAAGTCCCACCAGTCGTCGCCGGTGTCCTGCCCGTCCAGGGTGAAGCGCGCAGGCAGCAGGTCGTCGTCCGCGACGGGCTCTCCGCGGCGCGCCCGCTCGCACGCGTCGGCCACCCGTTCGGCACGCTCGACGAGCACGCGCGCGCACCAGTCGTGGAAGGCCTCCGCACTGGTGACCCGGCCGGCGCGGCTCATCGCGTCCGCGATGAACGCCCCGTCCCTGAACCAGGAGTAGCGGTAGTTGGCGAACGTCGGGCTCGCCGGGTACGCGCCGGACGCGTGCTGGTGCTGCGCGATGAGGGCGGCGCTGTGCCGGGCCAGATCGGCGAGCGCGCCCGGGTCACCGGCGAGTGCGGAGGCGTCCCCACCCGGCGAGTCGATGCGGCGCGCCCCGTCACCGGGGGCGTCGTGACCGGAGGCGTGCATCACGTGCTCCTCGCTCTCCTCGCTCGACGTGCCGGGCTGACCGCGGGAAACCCTTGCAGACGGGGTGCCCGCCTTCCGCGTCCGGGTGAGCACCACCAGGACAGACGCCCACCTCGTCACGTCGCGTCCGGACGTGTCCTTCGCGCGTCTCAGACCTGCGCAACTCCGCCGTACGCCTGCCGTGGACGCCGTCGTGAACCTGCACCGACCCCGCCGCGGGCCTGGACCGACCCCGTCGCGGGCCTGCCGCGGACCCGTGGTGTCTCCCTCGCGGGCCCACCCACCGCCGAGCGGCCACCTGCCGAAGATCGCGTTGTGGCACATCCGGCAAGATGGGGGCGGATCGGCCGGCCGTCGCCGCCCCCGCAGACACCGCGACCGGCGTCTCGGGCCGGGTGCACCACCGCCGCGGTGGTGCGTACCGTGACGACGCGGTCCGGTCCGACGTTGCGAGGAGGCGTGTCGGAGTGCCTGGAGGATCGGGCGTACTGGTCAGCCTGGCGGCCGTCCTGGCTCTCTCTGTGGTTGCCGTCCTGCTGCTCACCAAGCTGCGCCGCTCGCGCCGCGACGCGGACCAGGGCGAGGAGATCGCCCGTCGGCGGCTCCTCGCGCTGACCGGCGCTGACGGGCTTGCGTGGCCTGCCAATGTGGCCGCCAGCGAGGTGCTCGAGGCGGCGATGCGCGCCGCCGGGGAGGACGGGCACGGGGTCGCCCGTGAAGTGGAGAAGACGCGCCCGCTCCCCTGCGCCCTCGCCCGTGACCTGGTGGTCGTGGCCACCGAGCTGCTCGACAACGCCCTCGGCTACTGCGACGCCGAGGATGTCGCGATCTCGGCCAAGCCCGCCCGTGACGGCGGCGTGCTCGTCGAGGTGGACGACGGCGGTGGCGGCATGGACCGCGACCAGCTGCGAGAGGCGAACCGCGCGCTCAAGACCGCCACGCCTCCGACGCTCGAGGACGGCTTCGGCCTGTTCCTCGTCGGCCGCCTCGCCACCCGCCACGGCATGAAGGTCGTCCTGTCCCAGCGGGAGGAGGGCGTCCGCGCGACCGTGCACGTCCCGGTGGCCGCGCTGTCCGCCGCGGCGTCGCGCGACGCCGGCCGGCGGCCCGCGCAGGGTCAAGG
>JBOGEN010000112.1:0-3649 GCA_050743265.1 Actinomycetes bacterium | reverse complement strand
CCGAGCAGGGCCAGGTCGGGGTCGGCGGAGCGGGCCACGGCTTCGAGCAGGCCCGGCGGGACCCCCGCTGGGCCGAATGGGTCGGAGTCGAGGAGGCGGGCGGCCCGCTCGGCGTCCTGGAAGCCCTGCCGGGCCAGGGAGGCTCGGCTTCGCTCGGCGGTCTTCTCGCGCGGGGTCACGCGAATACGCTACGCGGGGCTACAGGTCCGGTTCTGATGCGCCGATGCATACCTCGTCACCGCGTGAGCGTCGCCACCCGAGACTCTGGAGCCCCTGCCATGCAGTCGATCCGCTTCGCCCCCCGCCGCATCGCCGCCGCCGTCATCGTTGCCGCCGCACTGGCCTCCGGTGGTGCCGCCGCGGCGAGCGCCGCTGCGGCCACGGCTGACGACCTGGCCGGTCGCACCTGGAACAAGCACGAGAAGAAGACCGACCAGGCGGGTCGCACCTGGAACAAGGGCGACAAGAAGAGCGACCTGCAGGCGGGTCGCACCTGGAACAAGGGCGACAAGAAGAGCGACCTGCAGGCCGGTCGCACCTGGAACGTCCGCGTCGGCTGACCCAACCAACCGCGTGAAAAGGGCGAACACGGACGTTGCACCGTTTCCGCCCGTGGGCCTGTCGTCACCGTGAGCATGTGAACGTGCGCGCAGAGGCGCGGCGGTCTCTCCTGCTCATGGCAGTGGTGCTCGTCGCTACGGGGGGTGTCCTGACCTGGCTGGCCCATGGCCAGGCACAGGACCCCGCCGTGCACCTGCACTTTCTCGTCCTCGTCACGCTGTTCGCGCTGGCCGAGGTCGCGATCGTCCACCTGCCGCTGGGCCGCGAGACGCACAGCGTGTCGTTCGCCGAGGTACCCCTGGTCCTCGGCCTGGTGATGGCCGACCCGATCGAGCTCGTGGTGGCCCGCGTCCTGGGCAGCCTGCTGGTGCAGGTCGTCGTACGCCGGCAACCGCCGGTGAAGCTGGCCCTCAACACCGCCTCGTGGACGCTCCACGCGGCCATGGCCGTCTTCCTCTACGTCGTTGTGTTCGGCACCCCCTCCGCCACGACGGCGGCCGGCTGGGTCGCCCTCGTGGTCGCCGCCGTGGTGGCCGACTCGGTCGCCGCGGTCACCATCTCCGCGGCCATCGGGCTGAGCCGTGGCCGCCTGCGCTGGGCCGACCTCGGCGAGAACTTCTTGGCCACCGGGGCGCTGGTCGCCTCCGTCAACGCGGTGCTCGGGCTCGTGGGCGTGCTTCTCCTCAACCAGGACCTGCGAGCCGGCGTGTTCCTCGTCGTCGTGGTCGGCGTGATGTTCCTGGTCATCCAGGGCTACCACCAGCTGAGGCTGAAGCACGCGCGGCTCGAGCTGCTCTACCGGTTCACCAAGACGGTCGACCGCTCGATCGGGGACTCCTCGGTCGCCCAGACCATCGTGAACGAGGCACGCACCCTGCTCCGCGCCCAGGAAGCGGCAGTCGTGGTCGGGGCGAGCGGGTTCGCCGTGGCCATCGCCGGGTCGACCCAGCTGGCCGCCGAGCGCTGGGTCACACCCGCGCTGGAGGGCCGGGTGCTGAGCCACCCGCGCCGCCGCCGCGGGGAGCCGGCGCCCGAGCTCACCGGTACCGGGCACGCCGACGCCATGGCCGTCCCGCTGCGCGGGGACTCCGGCGTGATCGGCGCCCTCGTCGTCGCTGACCGCCTGGACGCGGTGACCACGTTCGACGCCGACGACCTGAAGCTGTTCGAGGCCCTCGCCGGGCATGCCGGCGTGGCGCTGGACAACAGCCGTCTCGTCGACCAGGTACGTGCCGAGGCTGCCGCCAAGGAGCACCTCGCGCTGCACGACCAGCTCACCGGCCTGCCGAACCGTCTCGCGTTCCAGCGGGCGCTCGAGTCCGTGCTGTGGTCGGGGCGCCCGGCCGGCGTGATGCTGCTCGACCTGGACCGGTTCAAGGAGGTCAACGACACGCTCGGACACGACGTGGGCGACCGCCTGCTCGTCGAGGTGGCCCATCGTGCCCGTGGCCTCGCCCGGGACGACTGGGAGGTGGCCCGGCTGGGCGGGGACGAGCTCGTCCTGCTCGTGGTCGGTGACCACGTGGCCGCCGACCTCGAGGGACTGGCGCACGACGTGCTGCGGGCGTTGTCGCTGCCGTTCCGGGTGGCCGGCCTGGACGTCCAGGTACGGGCCAGCGCCGGGCTCGCGGTCGCCCCCGAGGACGGTGACGACGCCGTCCAGCTGCTGCGCCGGGCCGAGGTGGCGATGTACGACGCCAAGAGCGGCGTGTCGTCGGTGTCGCGCTACTCCGCGGCACGCGACCCGTACAACCCCCGACGGCTGTCCCTGGCCGCCGACCTCGAGCGTGCGCTGCACTCCGACGCCCTGGAGGTCCACTACCAGCCACAGATCGAGCTCGACACCGGGCGCGTGGTCGGCGTCGAGGCGCTGGTCCGCTGGGACCACCCGGTGCACGGGGCGGTGCGCCCGGACGAGTTCGTGCCGATCGCCGCCCGCACCGGGCTCATCCGCGCGCTCACCCATTTCGTGCTGCGCCGTGCGCTGGCCGACTGCAGCGAGATCCTGCACCGGGACCCGCCCCTCACGGTGTCGGTCAACCTGTCCATGCGCAACCTGCTCGAGCCCGAGCTCGCCGGGGACGTGTCCGCGCTCCTAGCCGAGGCCGGCGTCGCTCCGGAGGCTCTCGTCCTGGAGATGACCGAGAGCGAGATCATGTCCGAGCCCGAACGCAGCACGGAGATGCTGCACCGGCTGGCCAGCCTCGGCATCGCCCTGTCCGTGGACGACTTCGGCACGGGTCACTCGTCCCTGCTGCACCTGCGCTCGCTCCCCGTCCGCGAGGTCAAGGTCGACCGCACGTTCGTCGCGTCGGCGCGCTTCGCGGCCGGGGACGCGGCGATCGTCCGGTCCGTGATCGAGCTCGGGCACAACCTCGGCCTGCGGGTCGTCGCGGAAGGCGTCGAGGAGCTCGCCGACCTCCGGGTCCTCGCCTCGTGGGGCTGCAACATGGCGCAGGGCTACTACGTGGCCCGGCCCATGCCAGCAGCGGAGGCGATGAGCTGGCTTCACGCGCACGAGTCCGTCACTGTCTGACCCCCTGACGTCGCCTGCCCCCGTCACCCCCCGGTCTGGCCGGGCGCTCACCGTCGGGCCGACGCGGTCTCCCGGACGAGGGCGGCGAACCGCTCGGTGACCGGACGCCAGGCGTGCTCCACCCGCGGCCCCGCCTCCGCGAGCCCGCCGAGCAACGCGTCCGTGTCGAGCCCTTCGGCCGCCAGGACGTCCGCCCCGTGGACCGCCCAGTGCGCCACGTCCTCGGTGGTCGCCTCCGGATGGAACTGCACCCCCCAGGCGCACGGTCCGACCCGGAACGCCTGGTGCGGGTACGTGTCCCCCGTGGCGAGCAGTACCGCGCCCGGGGGCAGGTCGACGATCGTGTCCAGGTGCCACTCGAAGGCCACCGGCCCGTCCGGACTGTCCGGACCGGGTGGGCCGTCACCGGTCACCCGGGGGACGCCGGCGAGCAGCGGGTCGTCCGCCGCGCCCGCGGTGAGCCGGACGGACCGCAGCCCGATCTCCGGGCCGTGCCGGCCGGGCGCCACCGTTCCGCCGCAGGCGACGGCGAGCAGCTGGCCGCCCAGGCAC
>JBOGEN010000111.1:0-41500 GCA_050743265.1 Actinomycetes bacterium | reverse complement strand
GGCCGCGCCCGCCGCGGCCTGGGAGACGCCGGACGACCGCGGCCCGGCGTGGCAGCCGGTGAGCATCCCGCCGCCGACGTACGTGACCAAGCCGGCCGCACCCTCGCCCGCGCGGACGATCGACCTGTCCCGCCCCGGGTTCTGGGCCGAGGGCTGGCGTGAGGCGAACGACCCGGGTGCCGTGGCGGACGACGGACACCCCGTCGCCGAGGAGACCTCGCCGGCCGAGGCGGGCTCTGAGCACGAGCTACAGCAGCAGCGTCGCGCCGCCAACGAGTAGCGAGCCGCAGGCCGGTCAGCGTCCGCAGGGACTCCGCGGGCCAGAAGGCCGTCGCGGGCTGTTTGGTATCGTCGAGGCGGTCTTGGGGCTGTAGCGCAGTCCGGTAGCGCACCTCGTTCGCATCGAGGGGGTCAGGGGTTCAAATCCCCTCAGCTCCACCCAGGTCAGAGCCCGCTTCCCCACCTCGATGGCTGGCCTCTCCCTGCCCGTACAGCAGCGAAGGACAGCAGTCGCCATCAGCCGCGGATCTCCCGGAGACGCTTCGGCGCACCCCGCGACCGCTGCTACCGACCAAGACCGGCCTGACAAGCGAGGGGCCGCTGGTTCGAGCCTGGCCCGCCCCAGAGGGGCATAGGCGCAGGTCAGCAGAGCGTCCGATGGTCACTCGTCAACGGAACCCGGCTCCGAGCGGTCGGTCGGGTCGAGCACCCGTGCCGCAAGCCGGTAGTCGACGCGGACGTCGCGGTATGTGACCCACGGTTCGACGTGTTCCGGCAGATTCGCTCGATCACTGCCGTTGGCTGACTCGTGGCCGGGCTCGCCGGTGAACTCGACGCGCGTCTCCGGGGCCTCTTCGAAGCGAAGCTCCCGTGCCCTCACTGTCGCGGTGAGCTCGACGTCTGCGCTCTCGGGTCGGCGTGGTCGGGCCATCGGCACCCTCCTGGGTGTGCGGCGCTCAGGAGCGACGGTACTGGCGCTGTTCAGGCTGTGAGCGCTTCACGGGGCGCGAGCGCCTCGTCTGGCCCCGTCGGGGGGCAGTGCCCTTCGTGCCGCGGCGACCCGAGGCGGTCGCTCGCGCTCCCGGGGCAACCTCGTCGTCGCTCTCAGGTGCTCTGTCGGCGGTCCCGGCCACGCCCTTAGCGGCCTTGCCCGCGCTCTCCACCGCGCCCTGTGCTGCTCCGCCGGCGGCCTCGCTCACACCCTCGGCGGCGTCTACGACGCCCTCCCCGGCCCGTCCGAGTGCCTGGCCGGCACCCGAGCCGGCCTCGCTGGCCGTGTCCCCGAGCGCCTTCCCAGTCGTCTTTCCGACGAACTCGACGGCCTCTCCAGCACTCCCCCCGACTTCCTCGACGGCCTGGCCCGCGCCTCGTGCCAGCTCGCCGACGCCCCGCGTCACCTGTTCGAGGATCTCCGGGTGGCGGTCAACGGTCCTCAGTACCCGGTCGAGAATCGCGGCGACGTTGTCGAGCCGTACTTTGAGCAGCGCCTGCGCCTCCACCCCCTTGATGCCGAGCGACACACCACGGAGGAGGACGTCCGCGCCGACGTTGAGCTTGAGAAGGTCGGAGACCTCGGCCTGTAGCATGACGTGCGCCCGGAGCTCGTCGACCTCCAGGGTGATCTCGTCGACCTTGAGGATGGGGACGTCGAGGAGGACGTCCGGCTCCTCGCTTGCCGCCACCGGCCCGAGCCCGGGCTCGTGACGCTCCAACTCGGCCGTGGCATCGTCGTCCGACGCCTCGTGTGTGCGCCGGACGTCTCGGCGGACCCTGGCACGAGGCCTGGTGCCCCTGCGGTCACTCGCTGCTTCGCTCATGCTTCCCGTCCTCCCGGGTGCTCCGCGGCCGTTCGCCACGAGGTTCCCTCCGCCACCCCGAAGTGCAGCCGTCGACGAGATCCGATGACGGCGCGGGGTGGTTGAGGCCTCGCGCTGCTGCCTCGAGAGTCTCCGCGGACAACTCGCTAGGGCCCGCTGCGACGGCATCGCAGAGCCCTCTGATCAACGCTATTGGCGTCCCACCGGGTGGTCACTGGTCAACCCGGGTGGCCTTGGTCCTAGTGCTGGTCCCGGCTTCTTGTCCGTCCGGCGGCGACGCCCAGCCACAGCCGGCAGCGTGAAGGCGCGCGGTGCCGGACCCGTCACAGCACAGCCTGTACCTCGGCCCCGGGCTCAAGTCTTTCGCCGGACGCGACGACACCTCGGGCATGCTCCCGGCCCATGAACGCCCGACCGCGGCCCCGACGGTTTCCTCGGCCCGACCGCCTGCCTCCCCATCACGCGGAGTGGCCTGGCCTCGCGTCCGACGTGGGCTCGCGGTGATCATGGCGACGAGCGCCCTGCTCGGGGCGGGCATCGGCTCGGCCTCGGCCGACATCGAGGGCGTGGACGTCTCGCGCTACCAGCACCCCAGTGGCGCCCGCATCGACTGGTCCGCGGTCGAGGCAGCCGGGCAGTCCTTCGCAGTGATCAAGGGCAGTGAGGGCCGTACGGTCACGAACCCCTACCTCGCGGACGACTTCGCGCAGGCGCGAACCGCCGGGCTCGTCCGTGGGGCCTACCACTTCGCCCGGCCCGACACGAGCACCGGGGACGCGGCCACGGAGGCCCGCCACTTCGTCGCGGAGGTCGCCGACGTCGGCGGCTTCGGTGGGCGGCACACCCTGGCGCCGGTGCTCGACCTCGAGGACGACGGTGGGCTGTCCAGGAGCACCCTCGTCACCTGGACGAGGACCTGGCTCGACACGGTCGAGGACCTGACCGGCCGTACGCCGATCATCTACACGGGCCCGAGTTTCTGGAACGACCACGTGGGCAGCAACGCCTTCGGCCGCTACCCGCTCTGGATCGCGCACTACACCACGAAGCCGTCCCCGATCATCCCGGTCGGGTGGACCGCCTACACCTTCTGGCAGTACACGAGCAGCGGGCGCGTCTCCGGCATCCAGGGTGCCGTCGACCGCAACCGCTTCCAGGGCGCGGGCGCCGACCTCGCGGCCATGTCCAACGGCGTGCCGACCGGGCTCACGCTCACGTCGCCCGAGAGCGTGTTCGCCGGAGCCACGGCCACCGTGACGGGTGAGCTCACCACGGCCAGCGGTGGCCCCCTGGGCGGCAAGACCGTGCAGGTGCTCAGCCGGGCTCCCGGCGCGACCACCTGGACCACGCTCGCGACCCGTACCACGGCGACCGACGGCGGCTACAGCCTGCACGTCAGTCCCGACGCGGCGACCGAGTACTCCGCGCGCTACGCCGGGGACACCCGCCACCTCCGCACCACCTCCGGCGTGTCGACGGTGACGGTGAGGACCGCGCTGGCGACCGACCTCACGGTGAGCGCGGCAGCCGAGAGGATCACGTACGGGCAGTCCACCCGGCTGACCGGCCAGCTCAGCGCCGCCGGCGAGGGCCCGGTCGTCGGCGGAACGGTGCGCGTGCAGCAGCGTCCGGTCCGGACCGACACCTGGAGCCCGCTCGCGACGGCGACGACCGGCGACGACGGGACGTACACCCTCCGGGTGACCCCGACCAGGCGGACCGCCTACCGCGCCACGTACGCCGGGGACGCGACCCGCGCACCGGCAGACACGGGCCTGGTCGAGGTCAAGGTCGCCCGCCGGGTGTCCGCGAAGCTCTCGGAGGACCGGCCGCGAGTGCACACCCGGGTCAACCTGACGGGTCAGGTCACGCCCGCCCGCCCCGGCTCCGCCGTCTACCGGCAGCGCTGGTCCGACGGTCGGTGGAAGCGGGTCGCGACGTCCACGCTCTCGTCGACCGGGCGCTACACCTTCACGATCCGGCCGGAGCGCCGGGCCGCCTACACGTACCGCGTGGTCGTCCCGCACGGCGAGGGCCTGGCACACGGCGTGAGCAGGACCGTGGTGATGCGGGTCCAGTAGGGCGGGACGGCGTGGCTCGCCACGCCACCCGGCCTACCCCCCGGCGCGGTAGAACAGCCAGGCGTCGCTCATCCGCTGCGTCTGACCGGCCGTGAACTCCGTGTAGCAGGAGTCGTACGAGTAGTCCATGTAGTTGTGGATCGGGTCGAGCCCGGGCGCACTGCACGTGTCCTTGCCCTCGGGGCAGCCGCTGGTCGGCACCTTCTGGGCCGGCGTGTCCGCGACGAAGTCACCCTTCGCATTGCATCCGCCGAAGAACGTGTGCTCGAGGTTCAGCCAGTGGCCCACCTCGTGCGTGGCGGTCTCGCCCTGGTCGAAGCGCCCCGCGTACGTCGACGACGTCCCCGGGATCGACTCCCAGTCGATGACGACGCCGTCCAGGTAGGCCTGCCCGGGCTTGGTCACGATGTCGGGCAGGTACGCCCAGCCGAGGTAGTCGCCCGCCGTCGTCGAGTACAGGTTCAGGGCGTTCGTGCCGCCCTGGTGGAGCGTCTTCTTCATGGAGTGCTCGTTCGTGCCGCCCGGGTTGGAGTAGAACCAGGCCGCGTTGTCGGTACGGGTCACGCCGGCCAGGTCGAAGGAGAACCCCGTGTCGGCGCCGCCCTCACCGGCGGCGAACGTGTTGTTGAGCACGTCCATCTGCACGGCGATGTCCCTGTTGGACAGCGTCCCCGTCGTCCCGTCGGTCACGACGTGGAAGTACACCGGCACCGTCGCCGAGAACCGTGCACCGGCCTGTCCCTTGGCCGCCGCGGGAAGGTCCTGGTGGACCTGGTCGAGGCTGGGCTCGCGGCCCTCTCCGCCCCGCGCGAGGGCTGCCCCCGCCGTCGTGGAGGATGCGCCGGCGCCCGTGGAGGTCGCGGGATCGCAGAACGGGGACCCCGCCCAGGCGGCTGAGCTGTCTGCCGACCCCACCGGTGTGACCGCCACCACCGCACACATCAACGCGGCAGACGCGATCGCCGAGAGCGACGTCACCGGTCTCATGTCTTCTCCGCTTCTGCCGATCCCGGACGGGGAGGCGGGTGCCTCGCGTCCCCACCGGCCGGGGCGCTGGCGCTCACCTCACCGTGCGGGACACGTGCCCGTGGATCACCGAGGAACCCAGCGAAACGTGCCCAGGTCGTTCTGTCCGGTATGACCTCCGGTTCCGGACTTCGACACGGTGACCCACCCGGCCCGCCCTGTCAACGCACCACCGCAAAGAACGCACTGGTTGCCTCCGGTCCTCGAGGGTGTCAGGAGTCCGGCACCTGCCCCCACGCGGACGGTCACCCTGGGTGAGTGATCCCCCGGGTCCGGCGGGTCGCGCACACTCCGTCCATGGGGACGCAGGCCGGGGCAAACGCGGGCGCCGTGATGGACGAGGCCGAGTTCCGCGCGCTGTACGCGGAGCTCCGGGACGCCCGACGGTGGGGGCCGAAAGACCGCCGGGGAGCCCTCAACACGATCACTCCCGCCCAGGTGCTGGACGCCGCGCACGAGGTCCGCGCCGGCCGCCACGTCAGCATGGCCTCCCCGATCGAGACAGAGCCCGGGCCTGACAACCCCGAGCCGGGTCGGCACGAGATGACGAGCCCGACCGGGACCGCGCTCGCCGGCTCCGGAGTCGACTTCGCGCTGGACCGCTTCACCATGAACGTGCACGGCAACGCCGACACGCACCTGGACGCGCTGTCCCACGTGGTCTTCGACGACGCGCTCTACAACGGGGTCGGGTGCGAGACGCTGACCCCCGAGGGGGCCACCGCGCTGTCCGTCGACGTCGACCGGCACGGCATCGTCGGACGGGGCGTCCTGCTCGACATCCCCCGGCTGCGCGGCGTGCGTTGGCTCGAGCCGGGCGACCACGTGACCGCGGACGACCTCGCCGCCGCCGAGGACGTCCAGCAGGTCGGGGTCGGGAGCGGGGACCTGCTCTTCGTCCGGGTCGGGCACCGCCTCCGGCGTCGCGAGCTGGGGGCGTGGGACGCGGCGCACTCCCGCGCCGGACTGCACCCTGCGGCCGTACGCTACGTCGCCGAGCGAGAGGTCGCCCTCCTCGGCAGTGACGGCAACAACGACACTGCGCCCAGCCTCGTCACCGGCGTGGACTTCCCCGTGCACGTGCTCGCGGTCAACGCCCTTGGCGTCCAGCTCCTGGACTACCTCCAGTTCGAGGACCTCGTCCCGCTGTGCGAGGGCGAGCGGCGCTGGACGTTCCTCTGCGTCGTCGCCCCACTGCGGCTCCCCGAGGCGACGGGCTCACCGGTCAACCCGGTCGCTCTCCTGTGACGGCCGGTTGCTCTGAGGCGCCGCGCTGCGACGGCGCGGTGGCGAACGTGCTGGCTCCGCCCAGCCGCTCGATCAGGTGGTCGCCCACGCGCATCGCGTTCGCCATCGCGGTGAGCGACGGGTTCACCGCCCCGATGCTCGGGAAGAAGCTCGTGTCGACCACGTACAGGTTGTCGAGGTCGTGCGCCTTGCACAGGGGGTCGAGGGCGGAGGACGCCGGGTCGTTGCCGAACCGGACGGTGCCCGCCTGGTGCGCGGTCGCCCCGATCGGCATCGCCTGGTGCAGGTACGCCGTGTGGTCGAGCAGGTGCTCGTGCATGCCCAGGTGACTGAGCATGCCCTGCAGCTTGTGCCGAAGCCGCGTGACGCCCTCCGCGTTGTTGTGCTCGTCCAGGGCGAGGTGGACGTGTCCGTCGGAGTCGAGCGTCACCCGGTTGTCCGCCGCGGGCAGGTCCTCCCCGCACAGCCAGAAGTCCACGGCGTGGTGGGCCATCACCTCGTACGGCATGTTCGGCGTGAGGTGGGAGGCCCAGCGCGGCGCGCCCGAGCGGATCTGGACGGGGTCGGACTTGCCGAGCATCTGGATGCCACCGAGCGGGTAGTCCCAGTCGTCGGCCCCCGCGTACCAGTCGTGCAGGGCGAGCGTCTTCTGGAACCTCGTCGGGTTCGGCTCCCGGGACAGCGCGATGAGCGCGACGTTGTTGTGGCGCATGTAGTGGCGGCCGACGACGTCCGAGCTGTTGGCCAGCCCTCGCGGGTGCTGGTCGTTCGCCGAGGCCAGCAGGAGCACGGCCGAGTTCACCGCGCCGCAGGCCACGACGACGAGGTCGGCGGTGAACGCTACCTCGGACCCGTCGCCGAGGGTGGTGACGACTCGGGTGACGGTCCGACCAGTGGGGTCCGTCTCCAGCCTCCGGACGTGGGCGTTCGTGACCATCTCCACGTTGTCGTACGCCAGCGCCGGGTCGACGCAGATCACCTGCGCGTCCGACTTGGCGCCGAGCAGGCAGGGGAAGCCGTCCACCCGGTCGCAGCGGATGCAGCGGCTCTCGTGGGTCGCCTGGCCGTTCGAGTCCTGGGTGAGATCGACCCCGATCGGCAGGTGGAAGGGGTGCAGCCCCAGTTGGTCGAGGCCGTCGCTGAGCTCCTGGATGCGAGGCTCGTGCTGCACCGGCGGGTACCGGTAGTCGGCGCTGGCGTGCCCCTCGGTGGGGTCCTCGCCGTGCCGCCCGTGGACGCGGTAGAGGTGCTCGGCCTGGGTGTAGTACGGCTCGAGGTCCTCGTACGTGAGGGGCCAGGCCGGGGAGAGGCCGCCGTGGTGGCGTACCTCGCCGAAGTCGCGGGGGCGCAGGCGGAAGAGGGCGGCGCCGTACATCTTCGTGTTGCCGCCGACGTAGTAGTTGACCTCGGGGGGGAACTCGTGCCCGTGCCTGTCGTACCAGGTCTCGGGGGCGCGGTAGCGACCGCGGACGAACACGGCCGTGGTGTCCCAGTTGTCCCGCTCGCGGGGAAGGTACCCGCCGCGTTCGAGCAGCAGGACACGCTTGCCGGACGGCGCGAGCCGATGCGCGAGGGTGCCCCCGCCCGCCCCCGTGCCGATGATGATCACGTCGTGGTGGCGTTCGTCGATCATGCCGCGCAGGATCGTCCGCCGCACGAGTGCGGGCATCCTCCGGACGGGGTGAGTTCGGGCGACTCCCGTCGTACGACGGTGCCCTTGTGGTCCCTGGAGCTCTCGGGAGAGGCTGGTCGGTGCCACGTCGGAGCAGGTCGGCGCCACGCCGGTGCCGCGTCCGAGCCCCTGCGGGGCCTTCCTCGGGCCCGCCGGGAACGTCCGGCCACCCCGGTGCGTTGTCGCTCTTCGGCCCTTTCCCCTGCCACCGGCCGGTGGTCCCGCGAGGAGGTGTAGTGGCGGCTCCGCATCCCGAACCCGCCGACAGGCGGCCACCGGCCGTGTCGCCGCGCGAGGCGGAGCTGGACCGCGAGCAGCAGGCCGTGACCCGGCTCTACGAGCGGCTTGACACGCTGCGTGACCGGACCCGGAGCCGGCTGGCTGACATCCGGCGCGCCGGAGCCGTGGGCACGCACCAGAACCGCAGCGAGCGTGACTCGTACGCCACCTTGTACGAGGACCGGCTCGCCCGGCTGGACGGCGTCGAGAACGGCCTGTGTTTCGGCCGGCTCGACCTCGAGTCGGGGGAGCGGTACCACGTGGGCCGCCTCGGCATGTCCGACGAGGACCAGCACACGATGCTCGTCGACTGGCGTGCCCCCGCCGCGCAGCCGTTCTACAGCGCCACCGCGGCGGACCCCTCGGGCGTGCTGCGGCGTCGCCACCTGCGCACCCGGCACCGGCAGGTGCTCGACGTGGCCGACGACGTGTTCGACGTCGAGCACCTCTCGGACGACGACCGAGCCACCCTCGGCGGTGACGCGGCCCTGCTCGCCGCGCTGGGCGCGCACCGGACCGGCCGGATGCGCGACATCGTCGCCACGATCCAGTCCGAGCAGGACCGTGTCATCCGGGCGGACGAGCACGGCGTCCTCGTCGTCCAGGGCGGGCCGGGGACGGGCAAGACCGCGGTGGCGCTGCACCGGGCGGCGTACCTGCTGTACGCCCACCGGGAGCGGCTGGCCCGCTCCGGCGTTCTCGTGGTGGGCCCCAACCCGGTGTTCCTGCGCTACATCGAGCAGGTGCTGCCGTCCCTCGGCGAGACCGGGGTCGTGCTGTCCTCCGTGGACGCCCTCGTCCCGGGGGTGACTCCCGAGCGCCACGACCGTGCCGAGGTCGCGGCGGTCAAGGCGGACGCCCGCATGGCGGACGTGCTCGCCGCCGCGGTGGCCGCGGTGGAGCGCGTCCCTGAGGAGCCGCTCCTCGTCCCGTTCGAGGACCACGTGCTGCGCCTCGACGCCCGCATGGTGTCCGCCGCCCGCCGCCGTGCCCGCCGCTCGGACCGCCCGCACAACCCGGCCCGCTACCTGTTCGCCCGGCTTCTGCTCCGTTCCCTGCACGAGCAGGCGGCAGAGGCACTCGGGGACGACTCCCTGCGCCAGGAGCGGTGGGTCGCGCGTGCCCTGCTGCAGACCGAGGAGTTCCGCGCCGCCGTGGACGCGCTCTGGCCGCGGCTCACGGCCGTCCGGCTGGTCGAGGACCTGTTCGCCGACCGGCGTGCCCTCGACGCCGTGGCCATGGTGCTGAGCCCGGACGAGCGGGCGCTGCTCGTGCGTCCGGGCGGCACGGGCTGGTCGGCCGAGGACGTCCCCCTGCTCGACGAGGCGTACGCCCTGCTCGGCGACCCGGAGGAGGCCCTCCAGGCGGCCGCGGACCGACGGCGGCGTCGCCAGGAGCACCAGTACGCGGAGGCAGTCGTCGCCCTCACCGGGACGTCGGGGCAGGTGGACCCGGATCGTGTCGCCGAGCGCTACCGCGACGACGGCCTGGTGGGCACGGTGGCCGAACGGGCGGCAGGCTCTCCCGACTGGCGGTACGGCCACGTCATCGTCGACGAGGCCCAGGAGCTCTCCCCGATGGCCTGGCGCATGCTGCTACGCCGGTGCCCCAGCCGGTCGATGACGGTCGTCGGGGACGTCGCCCAGACGTCCGCCCCGTGGGGTGCCACCTCCTGGGCGGAGGTGCTCGACCCCGTGCTCGCCGGCCGCTGGCGTGCCGAGCGGCTCACCACCAACTACCGGACGCCCGCCGAGATCATGGCGCTCGCGGCCGGCGTCCTCTCCGCGGTCGACCCGGACGCGGAGGTCCCGACCTCGGTACGCGAGACCGGGGAGCTGCCGTGGGCTCGTCGCGTGACCCCCGAGGGGCTGGTCGGCGAGGTCGCCGACGCCGTGGCCGGCGAGCTCGCGGCCGTGGACGACGGCACGGTGGCCGTCCTCGTCCCGGACGGCTGGGAGCACCGGGTGGCGGCAGCGGTCCGTACGGCGCTGCCCGGTCGTGTCGGCGCGGACGTGCTGGAGGGGCAGGTGTCCGTGCTGCCGGTAGCCCGGGCCAAGGGGCTCGAGTTCGACGCAGTGGTCGCGGTCGAGCCGGCCCGCTTGGCCGAGGGGCCTCGCGGCCTGCGCGACCTCTACGTGGCGCTCACCCGGGCGACCCGGCGGCTGGGCGTCGTGCACGCCGAGGCGCTGCCGGACGTCCTGGCGCCCGACGCGCTCGTCGTCGCGGACGTCAGATCCAGGACCTGAACCACATCCGGTCGAGCCACGCGTCGTACGGGATCAGCTCGGCCGACAGCACAGGGTAGAGGTGATGGAAGTTGACGATGACGAGCAGCAGGTACATCCCGGCGACCGTGGCAACCCACCGTCGACGGATCGGGCTCGCGTCCCGCCCACCCAGGGCGACTCCGAGGGTCAGTGCCAACGCGATCGCGAGGTAGGGGGCGAGGACGATCGTGTAGAAGCTGAAGACCGTGCGGTCGGTGAAGAGGAACCAGGGCAGGTAGCCCGCGGCCACCCCGGCGAGCACCGCGCCGCCGCGCCAGTCACGCCGCCCGAGCCACAGCCACAGCATCACGAGCAGCGCGCCCACCGCGGCCCACCAGATCGCCGGTGTGCCGAGCCCGAGCACCTCCCGCGCGCAGGTCTCGGCGTGGCAGCCCTCCTCGCCCCGCTTGGGGGACTCGAAGAAGAACGACACCGGACGTGCCAGCACGAGCCAGCCCCACGGGCTCGACTGGTACGGGTGCGGGGAGTCCAGCGTGGTGTGGAAGTCGTACATGCCCGCGTGGTAGTGCCACAGGCTGCGGATCGCGTCGGGGACGAAGCCGTACGAGGTGGCGCTGCCCTCCGCCCAGTGCCGGTCCCAGCCCTTGTCGCCGGAGAGGAACCAGCCCGTCCACGAGGCCACGTACACGAACACGGGCAGGACCACGAGCGAGGCGAAGGCCGGTCCGGCGTCGCGGAGCAGCGCGGCGGTCCGCGCGCGCGTGATGCCGACCGCGCGCCGCGCACCCATGTCCCAGAACACGGTCATCAGGCCGAACGCCGCGATCGCGTACACGCCGCTCCACTTGGTGGCCACGGCCACGCCCAGCATCACCCCGGCGGCGAGCCGCCACGGGCGCAGCCCCAGCCCCGGCCCGGTGCCGGACACACGACCGCCGGGGCCGACGAGTCCGCGGCGCTCCACCAGCTCGGCCAGCCGGGCGCGCGAGGCGTCCCTGTCGACCACGAGGCAGGCGAAGGCGGCGAGCACAGCCGCCATGAGGAACACGTCGAGCAGCGCCGTCCGGCTCGACACGAAGTGCAGGCCGTCGAACGCGAGCAGGAGGCCGGCGACGCAGCCGAGCAGCGTGGACCGCGTCATGCGCCGGGCGACCCGCGCGACGAGCAGGACGGACAGCGTGCCGACGAGTGCGGCGGAGAACCGCCAGCCGAACGAGTCGTCGCCGAACAGCCACTGCCCGAGCGCGATCGTCCACTTGCCCAGCGGCGGGTGGACGACGTAGTTCGGCGTCGCGTCCTTGACGTTGTACTCGACGCCGTAGTGCAGCAGTTGCCACGCCTCGTTGGCGTAGTACACCTCGTCGAACACGTGCGTGTCCGGGACGCCGAGGCGCCAGAACCTCAGGACGCCCGCGAGGACAGCGACGGCGAGCGGCCAGACCCAGCCCGCCACCCGGTCGGACGGCATCGGGGGGGACACCCGGTTCACGAGGGCGGACCGGCCGCCCGTCGGACCCCACTGCCCGGTTGCGTGGGGGCGATCGCCCTGCCCCGAATCGGCGTCGGCGCCGACCGGCTGCGGGCGGTCCGGCGTGGTCGTCGCCGCGGACTCGGTCGTGGACACCCGGACATGGTAGGGAGAGCGGGGAGAGGAGGGTGCGCATGAGGGTCGCCTCGGGAGATGTGCCCGATGCCGGCCCGGGGGTGCTCGTGCTCGCGGGGACGCCCCTGGGCAACCTCGACGACGCCCCGGCACGCCTGGCCCACGAGCTGGCCGGGGCCGACGTGGTGGCCGCCGAGGACACCCGGCGGCTGCGGCGTCTCACGACCGCCCTCGGCGTCGACGTGTCCGCCCGCGTGGTCTCGTACTACGAGGGCAACGAGGCGCAGCGCACCCCCGACCTCGTGGACGCCATGCGCCAGGGCAGCAGGGTGCTGCTCGTGACGGACGCGGGGATGCCCGGAGTCTCGGACCCCGGCTACCGGCTCGTCTCGGCCGCGGTCGAGGCCGGCATCCCGGTGACCGCCGTGCCGGGCCCCTCGGCCGTGACGACGGCGCTCGTGCTCTCCGGCCTGCCTGTGGACCGCTTCTGCTTCGAGGGGTTCCTGCCGCGGCGCTCCGGCGACCGGGCGCGCCGCCTCACCGAGCTGGCCACCGAGCGGCGCACGCTCGTCTTCTTCGAGGCGCCCCACCGGCTCGCGGCCTCGTTGCGGGCGATGGCGCAGCGCTTCGGTGCCGACCGGAGGGCCGCGGTCTGCCGGGAGCTCACCAAGACGTTCGAGGAGGTCAGGCGCGACCGTCTCGACGCCCTCGCCGCCTGGGCCGCGGAGGGCGTCCGGGGAGAGGTCACCGTCGTGGTGGCCGGGGCGAGCCGGGTGGAGGCCGCCGAGCAGGCCGAGCCGGACGACGTCGCCCGCCTCGTCACTGCCCACGAGACCGCCGGCGTCACCCGCAAGGAGGCCATCGCCGTGGTCGCCTCCGAGCTGGGCATCCCCAAGCGGATCGTCTACGACGCCGTGCTCGCCGCGAAGGTCCGCTGACGCCCCTAGGGCTCCGCTCCCCCGGGGTCCACCTCCGGGGCTTCTAGGATCGGGGCATGCCGTCGAGCCGCCACATCCTCACCGCCGTCGCCTGGCCGTACGCGAGCGGTCCCCGCCACATCGGGCACGTCGCGGGCTTCGGCGTCCCCTCGGACGTCTTCAGCCGGTACCACCGGATGGCCGGCAACGACGTGCTCATGGTCAGCGGCACGGACGAGCACGGCACGCCGATCCTCGTCGCGGCGGACGCGGCCGGCATGTCCGCACGAGACGTGGCCGACCAGTACAACCGCGTGATCGAGGAGGACCTGCGCGGGCTGGGCCTCTCGTACGACCTGTTCACCCGGACGACCACGCGTAACCACTACGAGGTCGTCCAGGACCTCTTCCTCGGCCTGCTCAAGAACGGGTACGTCTTCCCCAAGACCACGATGGGCGCGGTCTCCCCGTCCACCGGGCGTACGTTGCCCGACCGCTACATCGAGGGCACCTGCCCGATCTGCGGGTACGACTCCGCGCGCGGCGACCAGTGCGACAACTGTGGCAACCAGCTCGACCCCACCGACCTGATCGGCCCGCGCAGCCGCATCAACGGCGAGGCGCCAAAGTTCATCGAGACCGAGCACTACTTCCTCGACCTGCCCGCGTTCGCCGAGGCGCTCGGCTCGTGGCTGCAGACCCGCACGAACTGGCGGCCGAACGTCCTGCGGTTCTCGATGAACCTGCTGGACGACCTCAAGCCGCGGGCCATCACCCGCGACCTGGACTGGGGCGTTCCCGTGCCGCTGGACGGCTGGCGCGACCGCCCGGACAAGCGGCTCTACGTCTGGTTCGACGCGGTGATCGGGTACCTGTCGGCGTCCATCGAGTGGGCACGGCGCTCGGGCGACCCGGATGCGTGGCGCGCGTGGTGGCAGCCGGACGACCCCGAGGACGCCACGCACTACTACTTCATGGGCAAGGACAACATCGTCTTCCACTCCGAGATCTGGCCCGCGCTGCTGCTCGGGTACTCGGGCCAGGGTGCGCGTAACGGCACCCCCGGGTCGCTGGGCGCGTTGCAGCTGCCGCACGAGGTGGTCTCGAGCGAGTTCCTCACCATGGAGGGGCGCAAGTTCTCGTCCTCGCGGTCGGTGGTCATCTACGTCAAGGACTTCCTCGCCCGGTACGACCCGGACGCCCTGCGCTACTACCTGTCGGTGGCAGGGCCGGAGACGTCCGACACCGACTTCACCTGGTCGGAGTTCCTGCGCCGCAACAACGACGAGCTCGTCGCGGGCTGGGGCAACCTCGTCAACCGCTCGGTCTCGATGGCGGCGAAGAACTTCGGCGAGATCCCCGCCGGGCAGGACCTCACGGACGCCGACCACGCCCTGCTCGCGACGTCGAGGACCGCGTTCGCCACGGTGGGCGACCTCATGGGCCGCTCCCGGCAGAAGCAGGCGCTCAACGAGACGATGCGGGTCGTCGCCGAGGCGAACAAGTACCTGTCCGACCAGGCCCCGTGGAAGCTCAAGGAGTCCGACCGCGAGCGCATGGGCAGCGTCCTGCACACCGCGCTGCAGGTGGTGGACGACTGCAAGACGATGCTCACGCCGTTCCTGCCGAACTCCTCCCAGCGCGTGCACGAGCTCCTCGGGGGTTCCGGCCGGTGGGCCGCCATGCCCGAGATCCGCGTCGTCGACGACGAGACGGCGGAGGGGTCACACGGCTACTCCGTCCTCATGGGCGACTACGAGACAGGGGCGAGGTGGGAGTCCACGGACCTGCGCGCGGGCACGCCGCTGGCACCGCCGACGCCGGTGTTCCGCAAGCTCGACGCCTCGATCGTCGACGAGGAGCTCGCCCGGCTGGCGGAGGAGTCCGCGGCAGGCTCGGGCTCCGGGTCGTAGCGGGGGCACGGGCGTATGCCGGTACGCGCACGGCGTGACGGACGGGCTGCCGCGCGGGAGGGCGCGGCACCTCCCGCGCCCGAGCCGCTGCGGGTGGCAGCGGTGGACAGCCACTGCCACCTCGACCTCATGGACGTCCCGGTCGACGACGCCCTGGCTGCCGCCCGGGCGGCGGGCGTGCCCCGGGTCGTCCAGATCGGGGTCGACCTCCCCTCGTCCCGCTGGTCCGCGGACCTCGCCGCGTCCCACCACGACGTCGTCGCCGCCGTCGCCATCCACCCCAACGAGGCACCGACGCTGGCTGCCGACGGGTCGCTGGACGAGGCGATGGAGGCCCTCGACGGCCTGGCCGCGCTGCCGCACGTTCGGGCGGTGGGGGAGACCGGCCTCGACCGGTACCGCACCGGGCCGGACGGCCGCCAGGCCCAGGAGGAGTCGTTCCGGCGCCACGTCGACCTGGCCAAGCGGCACGGCAAGGCGCTGGTGATCCACGACAGGGACGCGCACGACGACGTGCTCCGCGTCCTGGCCGAGGAGGGGCCGCCCGAAACCGTCGTCTTCCACTGCTTCTCCGGCGACGTCGCGATGGCGCGGGAGTGCGCCCGTCGCTCGTACGTCATGTCGTTCGCCGGCAACGTCACCTTCAAGAACGCCCAGGGTCTGCGCAACGCCCTCGCCGTGGCGCCGCTCGAGCTGCTGCTCGTGGAGACGGACGCGCCGTTCCTCACCCCGATGCCGCACCGCGGCCGCCCTAACGCGCCGTACCTCGTCCCGCTGACCGTCCGGGCGATGGCCGAGGTGGCGCAGGTCGGCGAGGAGGATCTGGCCGCCGCCGTGTCCGCGAACGCGACCCGGGTCTTCGGAGCCTGGGGGTCCTGACCTCGTGGACCCGGAGGGCCTCTTCGCCGGCCACCGGGCGGGCCGCAGCAAGGTCACGTTCCGCCGAAGACCACGGATTGTGATCGGCAAACCCCCCAGCGTTACCACTATGCCCGGCTTCGTGTAAGTTTGCTCACTACGCCTGTGCCCAGGCCCGATTCCGGACGGTATGCCGGGCCCTGCTACCGTCTGCGACGTGACAGCCGGGGGCGGCGGCCCAGGCGGTCGACGAGGGTCAGGGGGGCCTCGAGCCCCCCGGCTGTCTCCACCGTCCGGTTCCCAGACCCGGGCCTCCGAGGGGTAGGAGTGCCGTGCGTCGATCGCCCGCGGTTGCCGCGCTCCAGGCGCTGGTCATCAGTGTGCTCGTCGGCGGCACGACCGCGTTCGTCAGCCTCGACAAGACGGTGACCCTCGCGGTGGACGGCCAGCAGCGCGAGGTCCGCAGCTTCGGCCGGACGGTCGGTGAGGTGCTCGCCCGCGAGGGTGTCCCGGTGAGCCTGCACGACCAGGTCGCGCCCTCCCTCGGCACCCAGGTCCGCAGCGGCACGCGCATCGCCGTCCGGCACAGCCGCCTTCTCACGCTCACTCTCGACGGCGCCACCCGGCAGTACTGGGTGACGGCCACGAACGTGTCCGACGCGCTGCAGGCCATCGGCCTGCGGACCGAGGACGCGTACCTGTCCGCCTCCCGTTCCCGGCGCATCCCCACCGACGGCATGGCGCTGACGCTGCGGACCGAGCGCGAGGTCGTCGTGCTCGCCGACGGGAAGCGCCGGGTGGTGACGACGACCGCGGCCAGCGTGCGTGAGGTCCTCGCCGACGTCGGTCTCAGGCTCGGGAACAAGGACAAGGTGTCTGCCTCGCTGGCGTCCTTCCCCCTCGACGGCCAGGTCCTCGAGGTGACCCGGATGGGCAAGCGCCGGGTCGAGGTCAACGTGGACATCCCGCACGAGACCGTGCGGCGCGAGAACGCGGACATGTTCGAGGGCGAGACGCAGGTGGTCCAGCGCGGGCGGCCGGGGCTCAAGGTCAACACCTACGAGGTCCGGTACGTGAACGACGACGTGCGGTCCCGACGGCTCATCTCCTCGCGCCGGGTCGAGCGTCCCGTCACCGAGATCCTCGAGGTCGGCACGAAGGAGCGCTCCACCGGGGTCGAGGACCTCAACTGGGCCGCGCTCGCGGAGTGCGAGTCCGGCGGCGACCCGAACGCCGTCAACCCGGCCGGGCCGTACTACGGCCTGTACCAGTTCTCGCAGGCGACCTGGGAGGCCGCGGGCGGCACCGGCGTACCCACCGACGCCTCCGCGGACGAGCAGACCTACCGCGCGCAGGTGCTCTACCAGTCCTCCGGGGCCGGGCAGTGGCCGAACTGCGGTCATCACCTGTACGACTAGGCCGGTGAGCGCGACCGGGAGCCCGTCCGAGGAGTCCGCCCTGTTCGGGCCGGCGGACCTGCGCGCCCTTGCCGCGTCCCTGGGCCTGCGCCCGACGAAGACGCTCGGCCAGAACTTCGTGGTGGACGCGAACACGGTGCGACGCATCACCAGGACCGCCGGGCTCCGGGCGGACGACGTGGTCCTCGAGGTCGGCCCAGGCCTGGGCTCGCTGACGCTGGCGCTGCTGCCCACCGTCGCGCGGGTGCTCGCGGTCGAGGTGGACCCGGTCCTCGCCAGGGCGCTGCCGCGTACCGTCGCGTCCCGCGCTCCGGGGCTCGCCGACCGGCTCGAGGTCGTGTGCGCGGACGCCCTCCGGCTGGACGACCTGCCCGGGCCGGCCCCGACCGCGCTCGTGGCCAACCTCCCGTACAACGTGGCCGTGCCCGTGCTGCTGCACCTGCTCGGCAGGTTCGGCACGCTGACCCGGGGCCTCGTCATGGTGCAGGCCGAGGTAGCCGAGCGGCTGGCCGCCCCACCAGGCAGCCGGGTGTACGGCGTCCCGTCGGTCAAGGCCGCCTGGTACGCCGACGTCCGACGGGCCGGCGCGGTCAGCCGGACGGTGTTCTGGCCGGCCCCGCACGTGGACTCCGGCCTCGTCGCCCTGACCCGGCGCGACCCCCCACCGACCCGGGCCACCCGCGCGCAGGTCTTCGAGGTCGTCGACGCCGCGTTCGCGCAGCGCCGCAAGACCCTGCGGGCGGCTCTGGCCGGCTGGGCAGGCTCGGCCGCCGCGGCGGAGGAGGCCCTGCGTGCGGCGGGCATCGACCCCGGGGCCCGTGGCGAGTCCCTCGACGTGGCGGCGTTCGCCCGGCTGGCCGAGTGGCGGGGGCAGCCGGGCACGTAGCATCGACGCACGTGAGCGCCCCCGTCCCGGACGTCGTGACCGTCCGCGCCCCGGCGAAGACGAACCTGCAGCTGTCCGTCGGCGGTCTCCGCGCGGACGGCTTCCACGACCTCATCACCGTCTACCAGTCGGTGTCGCTGTACGACGAGCTGGTGGCGACACGCGCCCCCGGAGGCGGGGTCCGTGTGACCGTCGAGGGCGCGCACGCCGCCGGCGTCCCCACCGACGGGCGCAACCTGGCCGTCCGCGCCGCGCGGGTCCTCGCCGAGCAGGCGGGCGTCGAGCCGGAGGTGCACCTGCACGTCACCAAGGGCATCCCGGTCGCCGGCGGGATGGCCGGGGGCAGCGCGGACGCGGCGGCCGCGCTCGTCGCCTGCGACGCGCTCTGGGACACCGGGATGGACCGGGACGCGCTGCTCGACGTGGCCGCCACCCTCGGCAGCGACGTCCCGTTCGCGCTGCTCGGCGGCGTCGCCGTCGGCACCGGACGCGGCGAGCAGCTCACGCCCGCCCTCGTGTCGGGCACGCTGCACTGGGTCTTCGTGCTGGACGAGGGCGGGCTCGCCACCCCCACCGTGTACGCCGAGGTGGACCGGCTGCGGGCCGACGTTCCCGGGCTGGTCCCGACCGTGTCCGAGCCGCTGATGGCCGCCCTGCGGTCGGGGGACCCGCGCGGCGTCGCGGACACGCTGACCAACGACATGCAGGCCGCAGCCCTGTCGCTGCGTCCACGCCTGCGCCGCACGCTGGACGCCGGCTTGGAAGGGGGCGCGCTCGCCGCCCTGGTGTCCGGGTCCGGGCCGACCTGCGCGTTCCTCGCCCGGGACGCCGAGCACGCGCTCGACGTGGCCGTCGCCCTCACCGCGTCCGGCATCGCCTCGGTCGTGCCCGCGCACGGCCCCGTCCCTGGTGCCCGGGTGGTGTCGTCCTCGCAGTCCCGGCCCGAGGTCCGCTGATGCCGGCGAACCTCGTCAACCTCGAGGGCGTACGGAAGGCGTACGGCACCCGGTCCGTCCTGGACGGGGTGACTTTGGGCGTGGCCGAGGGCGAGCGGATCGGCGTGGTCGGACGCAACGGCGACGGCAAGACGACGCTCGTCCGCGTTCTCGCCGGCGTCGAGAGCCCGGATGCCGGCCGGGTGACCCACACGAGCGATCTCACGCTGGGCGTCCTCGGCCAGCACGAGGTGGACGACCCTCAGCGCACCCTCGGCGAGGTCGTGCTCGGCGACCTGGCCGAGTACGAGTGGGCCGGGGACGCCCGGGTCCGCGACGTGCTCACCGGTCTGTTCGGCGGCCTGGACATGGCCGGCTTCGCCGCCGGGCACGCCACGCTCGTCGGCTCGCTCTCGGGCGGCGAGCGGCGCCGCGTCGGCCTGGCCCGTCTGCTCGTGGCCGACCCCCATCTGCTCGTGCTGGACGAGCCCACCAACCACCTCGACGTCGAAGGCATCGACTGGCTGGCCCGTCATCTCTCCGCCCGCAAAGGTGCGCTCGTCGTCGTCACCCACGACCGCTGGTTCCTCGACGCCGTGTGCACGCGGACGTGGGAGGTGTCCGCGGGAGCGGTCCACGAGTACGAGGGCGGGTACGCGGCGTACGTGCTGGCCCGGGCCGAACGGGAGCGCGTGGCCACCGCAACCGAGGCCAAGCGGCGCAACCTCGTCCGCAAGGAGCTGGCCTGGCTGCGGCGCGGGCCACCGGCCAGGACGTCCAAGCCGCAGTTCCGCGTGGACGCGGCCACCGCGCTGATCGAGGACGAGCCGCCGCCGCGGGACACCGTCGAGCTCGTGGGCTTCGCCTCGGCCCGGCTCGGCAAGACCGTCCTCGAGGCGCACGACCTCACGCTCCGGGTGGGCGAGCGGACGCTGCTCGACCGGGTCACGTGGAACCTCGGCCCGGGCGAGCGGAACGGCGTCGTGGGCGTGAACGGCTCGGGCAAGACGACACTGCTCCGCGCGCTGGCCGGGAGCCTGCGTCCCGACGCCGGACGCGTCGAGGTCGGCAAGACCGTCCGGTGCGCGTACCTCTCGCAGACGGTCGCCGAGCTTCCCGGCGCGCTGCGGGTGCTCGAGGCGGTGGAGGAGGTCCGCCGCGTCGTCCGGCTCGGGACGAAGGAGGTGAGCGCGTCCCAGCTGTGCGAGCGCTTCGGGTTCGCCGGGGCCCGACAGTGGACGCCGGTCGGGGACCTCTCCGGCGGCGAGCGGCGCCGGCTCCAGCTCATGCGCCTGCTCATGGAGGAGCCCAACGTCCTGCTCCTGGACGAGCCCACCAACGACCTCGACATCGACACGCTCACCTCGCTGGAGGACCTGCTCGACGGCTGGCCCGGCACGCTCGTCGTGGTCAGCCACGACAGGTACTTCGTCGAGCGGGTCTGCGACCGCGTGGTCGCGCTGCTCGGCGACGGGGGCCTCCGTGACCTGCCCGGCGGCATCGACGAGTACCTCGCGCGACGCCGGCGTGCGACGTCGGCCGCCGGACCTTCCGACCAGGCGCGCGGGCCTTCAGCGGGTGGGCCGGGGACGCCGTCACGCGCGGCGGACGTCCGCGCCGCACGCAAGGAGATGGCGCGCATCGAGCGCCGGCTCGACCACCTCTCCGCGCAGGAGGACGCGCTGCACGCCGCACTCGCGGAGTCCGCGACCGACTTCGAGCGCCTGTCCACGGTCAACGGCGAGCTGCGCGACCTGCTCGGTGAGAAGGAGCGGCTCGAGGAGCGCTGGCTCGAGCTCGGTGACGCCGTCTCGTAGTAAGCCACCCGCACGCCGGGGCCATCCCGGAGTGAGCCACCGGCGCGCAAAGCCCTGTGCACATATGGGACGAACCGCTACCCCGGTGTCGCGGACGCACCGTGACTGCGACAACCTGGGGGAGATGGAGATCCGGCTGGAGTGGGGCCCGAACGGTGCGCAGTCCCTGGCCCGCTGGGGTGACGTGCTCGTCATCGTGGACGTGTTCTCGTTCTCGACGTCGGTGTCGGTCGCCGCGAGCCGGAACGTGCAGGTGTGGCCGTCGCCGATGAACGAAGGCGCCGCGTCGCTCGCCCGCGAGATCGGCGCGCAGCTGGCCCGCGGCAGGCGGACCGGCACCGGCCCGACGCTCTCCCCGGTCAGCCTGTCCACCCTCGAGGAGGGCTCCCGCCTCGTCCTGCCGTCCCCGAACGGCTCGGCCATCTCGCACGCCGCCGTCAAGGAGGGCGTGCACGCGGTCGCCGGCTGCCTGCGCAACGCCGCAGCCGTCGCTGAGTACCTGAGCCAGTTCGACCGGGTCGGCCTCGTGCCCGCGGGGGAGCGCTGGGCGGACAACGGCCTGCGCCCGGCGTACGAGGACTGGGTCGGTGCCGGCGCGATCGCGGACGCCGTGCAGTCACGCGACGGCGAGGTGGCGCTCTCCCCGGAGGCCGAGGCCGCGGCCCTCGCGTTCTGGGCCCGCCGCCCGCTCGAGCAGAGCTCGACGGGGCACGGTCTCGTCGAGAAGGGCTTCGCCGACGACGTCCGCCTCGCCCAGGAGGTGGACGGAGATGCTGCCGTCCCGCTGCTGCGGGGTGGCCGGTACGTGACCTGGCAGCCGGGCGAGACGTCCGCGGCCTGACCGAGCCGTCCGGGGGCGCCCCCGCACTCGAGTCGCGAGGCTCACGTCGGGGCGGCGCCGTCCGGGTTGTCGAACGGCAACACGAGGCTGCGGAGCAGACGCGCCAGCTGGTCCTGCTGGCGCGCACCGAGGGTGCCGAGCATGGCGCGCTCCCGGGCGAGCAGGTCGGCCAGCGCGTCGTCCACCCGGGTCTTGCCCCGCGCCGTGAGCCGGACCAGGACACCGCGTCGGTCACGCGGGGCCGGCAGGCGCTGTACGAGCCGCTGAGTCTCCAGCCTGTCGATGCGGTTGGTCATGGTGCCCGAGCTGACGAGCGTCTGGGTGAGGAGCTGGCCCGGCGACAGCTCGTACGGCGGGCCCGAGCGCCGGAGTGCCGAGAGCACGTCGAACTCCCACTGCTCGAGCCCGTGCTCGGCAAACGCACTGCGCCGCGCGCGGTCGAGGTGGCGGGAGAGCCGGGAGACGCGGCTCAGCACCTCGAGCGGCGCGACGTCCAGGTCGGGGCGCTCACGGTGCCAGGCGGCGACGAGCCGGTCGACCTCGTCCTGCATGGCCCGAGTGTGTCACGACGGCGAGCCTCTTGACATCGAGAGAGCGCACGACCCGCCGAGGGCCTACCGGGTGAGCAGGCTCGGCGTCGGCTCCAGGTGGGACAGGCCGTTCCAGGCGAGGTTGACCAGGTGCGCGGCGACGTCGGCCTTCTCGGGCCTGCGGACGTCGAGCCACCACTGCCCGGTGAGCGCGACCATGCCGACGAGCATCTGGGCGTACATGCCGGAGTACTTCTGGTGAAACCCGCGGGCCTTGAACTCCTCGCCGAGGACGTGCTCGACCTGGCTCGCGATGTCGCTGATCAGGCTGGCGAACGTCCCCGTCTGCTGGGCCACGGGGGAGTCGCGGACGAGGATCCGGAAGCCGTCCGTGTGCGACTCGACGTAGTCGAGGAGCGCGAGCGCGGCCTGCTCCAGCAGCTCGCGCGGGTGCCCTCCGGACAGTGCGCCGGTCACCCGCTCGAGCAGGTACTGGGTCTCCCGGTCGACCACGACGGCGTACAGGCCCTCCTTGCCGCCGAAGTGCTCGTACACGACCGGTTTGCTGACCCCGGCCCGGGAGGCGATCTCCTCGATGGACGTGCCCTCGTACCCCCGCGCGGCGAACAGGGACCGCGCGATGCCCACGAGCTGCTCGCGGCGCTCCTTGCCCGTCATGCGGACCCGGACACCGTTGCGTCGTGGTCGCTCTTCCGCCGCGCTCGTCACCTGGACATCATGCCCCGCGCCCGGTGGCGTCCGGCGCGCCGCGTCCTCACCCTTCGGCGCGCCTCGCCGCAAGACGCTCCGGCTTCGGCCAGCGGACGTCGGTGGCCCAGCCGGCCCACTCGCACCAGCGGATGACGCGGGCCGTGGAGTCGACCTGGCCGCGCAGCACGCCGTGCCGGGCGCAGGTCGGGTCGGCGTGGTGCAGGTTGTGCCAGGACTCGCCCATCGACAGGACGGCCAGCCACCGGACGTTGCCCGACTTGTCCCGGCTCTTGAAGGGACGCTCGCCGATCGCGTGGCAGATCGAGTTGATCGACCAGGTCACGTGGTGGAGGAGCGACACGCGGACCAGGGAGCCCCAGAAGAACGCGGTCAGCGCGCCGTGCCAGGACATCGTGAGCAGTCCCCCGGCGACGGCGGGGGCGAGCAGGCTCACCAGGACCAGCCAGGGGAACGCCCGCGAGACCTTGACGATGTCCGGGTCCTTGAGCAGGTCCGGCGCGTACTTGGCCTGCGGGGTCTGCTCGACGTCGAAGAGCCAGCCCACGTGGGCGTGCCAGAGGCCCTTGGTCAGCGCGGGGACGCTCTCGCCGTACCGCCAGGGGGAGTGCGGGTCGCCCTCGCGGTCGCTGAAGGCGTGGTGCTTGCGGTGGTCGGCCACCCAGCGGATGACCGGGCCCTGGATCGCCAGGCTGCCCGCGGCGGCCATGGCCACCCGCAGCGGGCGGTTCGCCTTGAACGAGCCGTGGGTGAAGTACCGGTGGAACCCGACCGTGATGCCGTGCCCGGATATCGCGTACATCACCACGGCGATGACCACGTCCGTCCAGCCGAGCCACCCACCCCACGCGACCGGCACCGCCGCCACCAGCGCGAGGAACGGGACCGCGATGAACGCGAACAGGGCAACCTGCTCGCCCGTGCCCTTGCGCTCGGACCCGAGGGTGCCGTCGGCGGTGCCGTCGGTGTTGCCCGTGTCAACGGGGGGTGGTGCGAGCGTGGGTGCAGTCATGGGGGCCCTTCCAGCCGATGTCCAAGTCTCGGGCCTTCCCCGATTACGGCTACGCTACCGTAACCTACGCCACCGTAAGAATTACACTTACCCGATTCGCCCGCGCTGTCTGGCCTGCGCAATTCGGTCGTACCCCGATGGCAGGCTTCGTCCGTGGGCAGCGACGACCAGACCCTGCGAGAACGCGCCGTCGCGATGCGCCGCGAAGGGCGTACGCGACGCGAGATCCGCCAGGCGCTCGGGATCGGCCAGTCGCGGCTGACGCGTCTGCTGGACGGGGAGCCTCCACACCCGTCCGTACGCCGCCCTCGCGCGAAGGACGACCTGCGCGACCGCGCGCGGACCTTGCGGGGGGAGGGCGTGTCGATCTCCCAGGTGGCGCGGGAGCTCGGGGTGCCGCGCGGGAGTGTCAGCCGCTGGACCCGGCAGGACGACCGGGCGGACGAGGCTCCGGCTGAGATCGCGGAAGAGGTTGCTCGACTTCCGCCGCCGACCGGGGACGAGCGCCGCGACCGTGCCGTGGCACTGCGCTTGTCGGGTCGGAGTCGCCGGGCGATCTGCGAGGAGGTGGGAGTAAGTCGGAGGCTCCTGGACCGGTGGCTCGTCGGGGTGCCCGTCCCGGAGTGGACACGGCGGCCCCGCGCGAAGGACGAGGAACGAGCGCGCGCTCTCGACATGAGGAGCCAGGGGCTCTCCTACGGCGCCATCGCGGCCGAGGTGGGCGTCTCCGAGGCGACCGTGTCTCAGTGGATGCGACACGTCAGGGTGGCGATTCCCGAGGAGGAGCGAGTCCAGCGGCTGCGCCAGGCCAATGCCGCGAGAGCCCGGACGATCACACGGCGAGCCTCAGGGCGCAGGCAGCAGGAGAAGCTGAACGCATCCCGTGACATCGACTCTCTGTCGGACAGGGAGTTGTTCCTCCTCGGCGTGGGTCTTTACTGGGCAGAAGGGAGCAAGGACAAGAGCTGGCTGGGCGCGCCCCCACGTGAGCGGGTGACCTTCGTCAACAGTGATGCCGGCATGGTTCAGGTCTTCCTCGCCTGGCTCGCACTTCTGGGCTACTCCCGTGACGAGCTCGTCTTCCGGGTGCAGATCCACGAGTCGGCCAACACCGATGCTGCGCTGGCGTACTGGTCTGAGGTCGTCGGGCCCCCTGCGGCGTCGTTCGCTCGGACGACGCTCAAGCGGCACAACCCGGCCACGAACCGGAGGAACACCGGCGAGGCGTATCGCGGATGTCTGTGCATCACTGTTCTCCGCTCGTCCTCGTTGTACCGCGCCATCGAGGGGTGGTGGTGCGGGATCGCCGTAGCGGCCGATACGCAGTGGCCCGCCAAGGGCTCGGTGAGTTGGGGCCCACGCACGACCCCTCATCTTGCGGCGTGGACGATCAGGCGGGTCCCGGTGGCAGAGCCGTTGTCGGTCGGCAAGGTCGTGCCCCAAGAGTCCGGCTGAGGCCGTCCAGGTGGTCGGCGTACGCTGACGCCGACCGGTCCCGGGTGCTCTGTTGGTTGGGCGGCCGGCCTTTGAAGCCGTGCTGACGCAGGTTCGATTCCTGCCCCGGGAGCTCCGACTGCGTCCCGTGGGCGCGGACGGCGGTGCACGCGGCGACCGGGCCCGCCTCGGGCCCGCCCGGCACGGACCAGCGGTCCCCGGCGGTACTCTTGAACCGCCTGGTGCGTGCCGGCCGGTCCGGCCCTCTGCGACAGTGGTGAGCCGACCGTACGACCAGGGCAAATCACCGCACCGCGACGCCGAGGAGCCTCCCGCGTGAGCCCCACCCGCCCGGCTGCCGTCGTCGTCCTCGCCGCCGGTGAGGGCACGCGGATGAAGTCGGCGATCCCGAAGGTGCTCCACGCGGTGGGCGGTCGCAGCCTCGTCGCCCACGCGGTCGCCGCCGCCACGGCCCTCGACCCCGAGCACCTCGTCGTCGTGGTCGGTCACGGCCGCGACCAGGTCACCGCCCACCTCGCCGAGGTGGCCCCGCAGGCCAAGACCACCGTCCAGCACCGCCAGGACGGCACCGGTCACGCCGTGGCCTGCGCGATGGCCGACCTCCCCGCGTTGACCGGCACGGTCGTTGTCACCTCCGGGGACGTCCCGCTGCTCACCCCGGACACCCTGGGGCGGCTCGTGGCCGACCACGAGGAGCGGGGCAACGCCGTCACCGTCCTCACCGCCGAGGTCGAGGATCCGACCGGGTACGGGCGCATCCTGCGCGACGCCGACGGCACCGTGGCGGGCATCGTCGAGCAGAAGGACGCCGACGCCGACCAGCGGGCGGTCCGCGAGATCAACGCCGGCATCTACGCCTTCGAAGGAGCCGTCCTGCGGGAGGCCTTGAGCAGGCTGGACACCCACAACGCCCAGGGCGAGCTCTACCTCACCGACGTGCTGGGCATCGCCCGTGCCGCGGGACGTCGTACCGGCGCGGTGAGCACCCCGGACACCTGGCAGACCGAGGGCGTGAACGACCGCGTCCAGCTGGCCGCGGTCCACGGCGAGCTCAACCGGCGGACCCTCGAGCGCCACATGCGCGCGGGGGTCACCGTGCTCGACCCGGCGAGCACCTGGGTAGACGCGGACGTCTCGCTGGAACCGGACGCCGTCCTCCATCCGAACACGCACCTGCACGGCCGTACCCACGTGGGCGCCTCCGCCGAGGTGGGCCCGAACTGCACGCTGTACGACACCGTCGTCGGCGCGGGTGCGCGGGTCGTCAACGCGGTGTCGTACAGCTCGGAGATCGGTCCGGAGGCGAGCGTCGGGCCGTACGCGTACCTGCGGCCGGGCACGCGGCTGGGGCGCAAGGGCAAGATCGGCACGTACGTGGAGACGAAGAACGCCGAGATCGGCGACGGCACGAAGGTCCCCCACCTCTCGTACGTGGGGGACGCGACCATCGGCGAGGCGAGCAACATCGGCGCCGCCACGGTGTTCGTCAACTACGACGGCGTGGCCAAGCACCGCACCACGATCGGCGACCACGCGAGGACCGGCGCCGACAACATGTTCGTCGCGCCGGTCCAGGTCGGCGACGGCGCGTACACGGCCGCCGGGTCGGTCATCACCGAGGACGTCCCACCCGGCGCGATGGGCGTGGCGCGCGGGCGGCAGCGCAACATCGAGGGCTGGGTGGAACGCAGGCGGCCGGGTACCAAGGCCGCGGAGGCCGCGGCCCGAGCCCGCACCGCCGGTGCGGCCGGCGACTCCGCGACCGACGCCGACTCCGCGACCGGCGCCGACTCCGCGACCGGCGACGAGACCGGCCAGACTGGGCGGAGCGAACAGACCGGTGACGACACCGAGGGGGCCACGGAGCAGTGACCGGTATCAAGGCGACCGGCGAGAAGAAGCTCATGCTCTTCTCGGGTCGGGCATACCCCGAGCTCGCCGACGAAGTGGCCGAGTACCTGGGCATCGACCCTGCACCCACCTCGGCGTACGACTTCGCGAACGGCGAGATCTTCGTCCGGTTCGAGGAGTCGGTACGCGGCTGCGACGCCTTCGTGATCCAGAGCCATGCGGCGCCCATCAACAAGTGGATCATGGAGCAGCTCATCATGGTGGACGCGCTCAAGCGCGCGTCCGCCAAACGGATCACTGTGGTGATGCCGTTCTTCGGCTACGCCCGGCAGGACAAGAAGCACCGCGGCCGCGAGCCCATCTCCGCCCGGCTCATGGCGGACATGTTCAAGACCGCGGGTGCTGACCGGCTGATGGCCGTCGACCTGCACACGGCACAGATCCAGGGGTTCTTCGACGGCCCCGTCGACCACCTGTTCGCCTTGCCGCTGCTGGCCAACTACGTGGGCAACCGAGTGGACCGGGGCAACCTCACCGTGGTCTCGCCGGACTCCGGACGCGTCCGCGTCGCCGAGCGGTGGACGGACATCCTCGGCGGCACGCCACTTGCCTTCATCCACAAGACCCGCGACCCGAAGCTGCCCAACCAGGCGAAGGCGAACCGGGTCGTCGGCGACGTCGAGGGCCGTACGTGCGTGCTGATCGACGACATGATCGACACGGCGGGCACGATCACCCAGGCGGCGGACGCCCTGTTCGACAGCGGGGCGGCCGAGGTCATCGTCGCGTCCACCCACGGGGTGTTCTCCGGCCCGGCGGTCGACCGGCTCAAGAACTCACGGGCGTCCGAGGTGGTCGTGACGAACACGCTTCCCATCCCGGAGGAGCGCCAGTTCGACAAGCTCACCATCCTCTCGATCGCCCCTCTGCTGGCCCGGGCCGTCCGCGCGGTCTTCGACGACGGATCCGTCACCAGCCTGTTCGACGGGGCAAGCTGAGAGCCGGGTAGACTGCCGCAGGTTGGCTGGCGAGGGCGCCCGGGTGGCTCCGTGATCGACGGCGCGAGACGACGGCGAGAGCCCGGCTCCCGGTGCCCCGTCCGGCTCGACCGCATCGCACGTGCCCACCAGACCGCACGAGGAGTTCCGCCGTGGCCGAGGTCCGTATCTCCGCCGAGCCCCGCACCGAGTTCGGCAAGGGGGCAGCCCGGCGCGTACGGCGAGCCTCCAAGGTGCCCGCCGTGCTGTACGGACACGGCACAGACCCCCGCCACATCTCGCTGCCGTGGCACGACCTGATGATGGCGCTGAAGAACTCGAACGTGCTGCTCCGGCTGGACGGCATGGGCGACGGCACCGAGCTGGCCATCCCCAAGGCCGTGCAGCGTGACCCGGTCAAGGGCTTCCTCGAGCACGTCGACCTGCTGCTCGTGAAGAAGGGCGAGAAGGTCGTCGTCGACATCCCGCTCCACATCGAGGGCGACCTCGTGCCGGATGGCATGCTCGACCACGGGCTCGACACGCTGTCGGTGGAGTGCGAGGCCACGAACATCCCGACCAGCTTCACCGTCTCGATCCAGGGCCTGCCGATCGGTGAGTCCATCTACGCCAAGGACGTGAAGCTCCCGTCCGGCGTGACGCTCGACGCGGAGCCGGACGCGATGATCGCCCACATCATCCCCGCGCCGACGGCCGAGGAGCTCGAGGCCGAGCTGGAGCAGGCCGAGGCCGAGGCCGGGATCGAGCGCGACGAGTCCGTGGAGGAGGCCGAGACCCCGGCCGCCGAGCAGGGCGAGCCGGCCGAGCCGGAGGGCGAGCGCCCCGCGGAGGACTGAGCAGCCCGCTTCCGCACGACTCCGTACGACAGCGCACCCCGTGCGCACGGCAGGACAGGGTCCGGGATGACCGATGGCTGAGGACGTCTGGCTCGTCGTCGGGCTGGGCAACCCGGGCCCGTCTCACGGCGGGCACCGCCACACCGTGGGCTTCCATGTCCTCGACCTGCTGGCCGAGCGCGCCGGCGGGCGGTTCAAGGCGCACAAGGGACGGGCCGACGTCCTCGAGACCCGGCTCGGCGGCGTACCCGGTCATCGGGTCGTGCTGGCCAAGCCCCGGTCGTACATGAACGAGTCCGGTGGGCCGGTCGCCTCGCTGCTCGACTACTACGGCATCGAGCCGGACCGGCTCGTCGTCGTCCACGACGAGCTGGACATCCCGTACGGCACGCTGCGGCTCAAGCTCGGCGGGGGCGACAACGGCCACAACGGTCTCAGGGCGCTTCGCCGTTCGCTGGGTACGGGGGACTTCTACCGGCTGCGGTTCGGGATCGGCCGCCCGCCCGGCCGCCTGGACCCGGCCGTGTTCGTGCTCAAGGACTTCTCCCCGGCCGAGCGCAAGGACCTCGCGTACCACGTCGACCGCGCTGCGGACGCGCTCGAGTGCCTCGTCGTGGACGGGCTGGACCGTGCCCAGAGCGCGTACAACTCCTGACTCGGCAGCATTTCGGCGCCCTTCGAGGGCATCGCGGGCGACGCCTTGGCGAGCCGGTCACGAGGGGCAGGCAACACGTACGCGGCAATGCGTCCATATCCGTGGACACGCCCCCGACCTGCGCATAGTGTGCGATCTGCAGCCGGCGCTGCCGTCAGGCCGTGGGCTGTTCGAGGATCTCCGGGGGGAGTGCACATGTCGCGCGGGTACGGGACCAGGCCATGCACTGTCGTCATGAGGCCTGACATCGGGGGGCCTTTCCCCTCCCCCTAGAGGTGCGCCGGCTCGACACGGGGCCGGCCGCGCCCTTCGCGGGCGCACAGGCATGGGGCGCTTGGTGACTCCGCCGAGGCCCAGGCTTCGCAGCTTCGGGGGGATATTTGACGACTCTTGACGACCTGCGCCGGTCGCTGACCATCGACCGGGTCGATCACCTGCCTGCGCAGGACTGGCAGCGGCGCTACGTGGTCCGCATCCTGATGGTCGACCTGCTGGCCGCGGTCGTCGGCTGTGGCCTGGCCTTCCTCGTCCGCTTCCACCACGTCATGGACACCAGCCTCGAGTACGTCGTCGTCAGCCTGGCCCTGCCGTGGGCCTGGCTCGCGGCGATCTTCTTCTGCCGGGCGTACGAGTCACGGTTCCTCGGGCTCGGGCCTGAGGAGTTCCGGCGCGTGTTCAACGCCGCCGCCGGGCTCATGGTCGCGATCGCGGTCGCGTCGTACGCCACGAAGGCGGAGGTGGCCCGCGGGTACGTGCTGCTCGCGCTGCCCGTGGCGACCTTGTTCACCCTGGGCGGCCGCCACCTGGCCCGTCGCTGGCTGCACCGGCAGCGGCGGTACGGGCGGTGCATGCACCGTGTCCTGCTCGTCGGACACGAGTCCGGCGTCCTGGACTCGCTCACTCACATGCGACGGGAGACGTACGCCGGCATGCAGGTCGTCGGGGTCTGCCTGCCCACCGCCGAGCAGCGCCCTGACCTGGTCCGCCGAGGCATGGCCGTCGTGGGCGACTTCTCCACCGTGGCGCAGGCCGTCACGCGGACCGGTGCGGACACTGTGGCCGTGCTGGCCTGTCCCGAGCTGGACGGTCCGGCGCTGCGCCGCCTCGCCTGGCAGCTCGAGGAGACGAGCACCGACCTCCTCGTCGCACCGGCGGCCATGGACGTCGCGGGGCCGAGGATCCACGTCCGTTCGGTGTCCGGCCTCCCGCTGCTGCACCTCGACGAACCGGAGCTCACCGGGTGGCGGCGCGTGCTCAAGGGGGTCGTGGACCGCTTGGGCGCCGCGCTCACGCTCCTCGCCTGCCTGCCCGTCATCCTGGCCATCGCGGTGGCCGTCCGGCTGACGAGCGAGGGTCCTGTGTTGTACCGGCAGCGGCGGGTCGGCCGGGGCGGCAAGGAGTTCACCATGCTCAAGTTCCGCACGATGGTGCGGGACGCTGACCAGCACAGGCACGCGCTCGTCCCGTTCAACGAGAGCGAGGGCGGCGTCCTGTTCAAGATGCGCCAGGACCCCCGGGTGACACGCGTCGGCGTCTTCCTGCGCCGCTACTCCCTCGACGAGATGCCGCAGCTGCTGAACGTCCTCAGCGGCTCGATGTCGATGGTCGGGCCGCGCCCGCCGCTCGCGTCGGAGGTGGCCCTGTACGACGCGGACATGCGCGCCCGCCGCCTGCTCGTGAAGCCCGGCCTCACCGGGCTCTGGCAGATCAGCGGCCGGTCGGACCTCCCCTGGGACGAGGCCGTCCGCCTCGACCTGCGCTACGTGGAGAACTGGTCCCTCGCCCTGGACTTCAGCATCCTCGCCAGAACGGTGTCCGCCGTGGTCAGGGGCTCCGGTGCCTACTGAGCCGGTGCCTACTGAGCCGGTGCCTGCTCAGTGCCGCGGGCCCATCGCGAGCGTGGTGATCCCGGCTCACGACGAAGCCGCCGTCGTCGAGCGGTGCCTCAGGGCCCTGCTGGCGGACGCGCGTCCCGGCGAGTTCGAGGTCGTCGTCGTGGCCAACGGGTGCGCCGACGACACCGCGTTGCGGGCGAAGACGGCGGAGACGCTGCTGCCCTGCGACGTGCTCGTGCTCGAGCTGGCCGTCGCCTCGAAGTCTGCCGCGCTCCGGGCCGGCGACGGCGCGGTGAGCGTGTACCCGAGGCTGTACGTCGACGCGGACGTGGTCTGCCCGACGGCGTCCGCCCGGGCGCTCGTCGACGCGCTGAAGGAGCCGGCGGCGGAGCTCGCCGTCCCCGAGCGCGTGCTCGACCTCACCGAGGTGACGCGGTCCGCCCGTGCCTACCTGCGGACGTGGGAGGGGTTCCCCTGGGTCCGCGTGCAGCCGTCCGGACGCGGCGTGTACGGGCTCAGCCACACAGGTCGCCGACGGCTGGGCGGCTTCCCCGACGTGGTGGCGGACGACTACTGGGTGACGACACGCTTCCCCGAGGATGCCGTCCGGGTGGTGTCGGAGGCGCCGGTCACCATCCCGCCCGCGCCTTCCGTCCGCGCCCTGGTACGAGCGAGGACGCGGATGTTCGCCGGCAACCTGCAGCTCGGGTCCGTCCCGCACCCCCCGCCCGAGTGTGGGGGCCGGCGGTCCTACCTGGTCCGACGCGTCGGTCGCCCGGCGGCGTGGCCGGGGCTCGCCCTGTACGTCGGGGTGACGATGCTCGCCAAGTCCCGCGCGCGGCGGGCCCTGCGTGGGGGCCGCATCCCGTGGGGCAGGGCCCCGTCCGAGCGGGAGCCGGCGTGACCGACCCCCTGCTCACCGCGGTCGTCGTCACGTACCGCAACACCCGCGACATCGGTCCGTGCCTGCGGGCGCTGGACCGTGCCCTCGACAGGTGGACGAGCGAGGTGGTCGTCGTCGACAACGCGTCGGGGGACGCGACCCCGGACCTCGCGCAGCAGGCGTGTCCGCGTGCCCGCGTGCTGCGGAGCCCGGAGAACCTCGGCTTCGGCCGCGGGTGCAACCTCGGTGCGGCGTCGGCCACCGGGCGGTACCTGCTGTTCGTGAACCCGGACGCCGTGCTGCACGAGGACGCGGTCGGCGCGCTGCTCGACTGCGCCGCCCGGCACCGGGCCGCGGGGATCGTCGGGGGGCGCGCCGTCCACCCCGACGGAACGCCCGACCCGCGGTCCTGGTGGGGGCGGCCGAGCCTGTGGTCGGCGTTCTGCTTCGCCACCGGCCTGTCGACCGCCTTCCCCGGTCACCGCCAGCTCGATCCGGAGTCCGCGGCCCGCTGGCAGGGGGACGAGCGCGCCGTCCCGGTCGTGAGCGGCGCGCTCATGCTCGTGAAGCGTCCCGTGTGGGAGCGGCTCCGGGGGTTCGACCCGGCGTACTTCCTCTACGGGGAGGACGCCGACCTCTGCCTGCGGGCCGCGGATGCGGGGCACCGCGCGTACGTCGCCCCCCAGGCACTCTTCACCCACCGGACGGGTGGCTCGTCGACGTCCTCGGACCGCCAGGTGCTGCTGTTCCGGGGCAAGGCGACGCTCGCCCGCCGACGGTTCCCCCGGGGGATGCGGACGGCAGGCGTCGTCCTGCTCGGGTTCGGCGTCGGGTTGCGGGCCGTGCTGGCGCGGGTCACCCGCGTCTCGGCCGCGCGTCAGGGACGACCCACGGTGGCCCCGCACACGTGGGGCGAGCTGTGGGCGCGGCGCCGTGAGTGGCTCGGTGGCTGGCGCCAGGAGGCCGGCGAGCAGGGGGCCGGCGGGTGAGCGACGAGCGACCACAGGACGCGGAGAAGGGGAACGCCGGGGGAGGCGCGGTCCTCGAACGCGGTCTCCTCCCGGGGACGGCCCGCGACAAGGCGCGCACGGGCCTGGGCTGGACCCTGATGGGTCAGTGGTCCGGCTACCTGCTCCAGATCCTCACGATGATCGCGCTTGCGCGACTGCTCACGCCCGCTGACTTCGGCCTCGTCGGCATGGCCCTGGCGTTGACCGCGTTCGTGGACCGGTTCCGCGGCCTCGGGCTGAGCCAGGCGGTGGTCCAGCACGACGCCCTCACCCTGAACCACGTCAACGGGCTGTTCTGGGTGAACGCGCTGGCCGGGGTGGTCTTCGCCGCGGTGGTGTCCGCCGTCGGTCCGCTGCTCGTGGCCTTCTTCGGCCGCGACGAGCTGCTCGGCATCACGGCCGCGCTCTCGACGATGTACGTGTTCTCGGCGCTGGCTGTGCAGCACACGGCCCTGCTCAGCCGCCGGATGGAGTTCCGCAAGCTGGCCCTGCGCCCGGTGTTCGCCCAGGTGCCCGCCACCCTGCTCGCCGTTGCCGCGGCGGTCCTGGGGGCCGGCTACTGGTCCCTGGTGATCCTGTACGTGTCCCTGACGCTGTTCTCGCTGCTCTTCGTCTGGTCGGCTGTCCCCTGGCGTCCGGGGTGGCCGCGGGACATGCGGGCGACACTGCCGCTCGTCCGGTTCGGCGCAGGGATCACGATCGCGGACCTGCTGAACGCCCTCGGTAGCAACGCCGACAAGGTCCTCATCGGCAAGTTCCTCGGCGCGGCACCACTCGGCTTCTACTCCCGGGCGTACGGCCTGCTCATGCTGCCGATGCGGCAACTTCGGGCGCCGGTGGGCGGTGTGCTGCTGCCCATGCTGGCCAGCCTGAGGAACGAGCCGGAACGGTTCCGTCGCCTGTACTGCGGGGCGCTGTCGGGTCTGACGCACCTCGGAGCGCCCGTCGTGGCGGTGCTCGCGATCACCGCGGAGCAACTCGTCGTGGTGACACTCGGGCCCCACTGGCGAGAGGCCGGGCGGGTGTTCCAGCTCCTCGCCGTGGTGGGCCTGCTCCAGCTGAGCGCGACCACATGTGGATGGCTCTTCACGACGTCGGGGCGGTCGCGCCAGTACGCCCGGTGGGCCCTGGTCACGACCATGGTCACGGTCGCGTCGTTCGTTGTCGGGCTGCGGTGGGGGATCAACGGGGTGGCAGCCTCCTTCGTCGCGTCCGCGCTGCTGCTCACCTGGCCGAGCTTCGCGCTCGCCGTCATCGGAACGCCCGTACGGCTGAAGGACATCGTGGGCGCCGTCTGGCGCCCGCTGGTCGTCGCACTGGGGGTCGCCGCCGCGGCCCGTGCGGCCCTGGTGATGACCGCGGGCCAGGCCGACGTCGTGGAGCTCGCCGCGGGGGTGGTTGGGGGCGGGCTGGCCTGGGGGCTCCTCATGGTCACGTGGCGGCGGGCGCGGGCGGAGGTGGCGGAGATCCTCGGCTTGTTCCTGCAATCCCGGGCCGGACGACGCATTCGCCGAGTTTGAGGAGAAAACGCCACAGGGAGCGTGTTTCGCGTGGAGGATGAACCCACACACGCGCGGACAAACGATCGACACGGGTTCGAGCCCAGGGGTGGGCCACCCGAGCCGACGAGGGGGACATCAATGGACGTCTGGCAGATGGCTCAGGTCATCCTGCGTCGCTGGTACGCGTTCGTGCCTGTGCTGCTCTTGACGACCTTCGCGACGATCAACATCGCGGAGTCGGTGGACCCGGAGTTCACGGCGAGCAGCGCGGTCATCCTCATGGGTCCGACGCAGATCGGGGCCGACGAGGCCGAGACCCTGGGCGCCGCCAACCCGTACGCCGAGTCGCCGGAGATCGCAGGGGCCAGCCTCGAGATCGCGCTGGAGAGCTCGGGCGTCCGCCGCGCGGTCAGGCAGGCGGGCTTCTCCCGGGACTACGAGGTCATTCCCGCTGAGTGGTCGCCGATCGTCCAGATCGACGCCCGCGCGAACAGCCGGGCGAAGGCGCGCGGCACCGTGGATCTGCTCCTCAAGCTGTCCCGGAACGACCTCAAGAGCCGACAGGACGGTCTCCGCGTACCCCCGAGCTTGCGGCTGTCCGCCGTGCCCGTCGCGCCCACGAGCGTCCCGGCCCCCGAGTTCCCAGGCAAGAACCGGGTCCGTCTCGTCGTCTTCGGCCTCGGCCTCGGCGTGTCGGTCCTGGTCGCCATGGCGGCGGACGTCGCGCTGCGTGCTGCTCGCCGCCGTCGCGAGCGCGCTGCGCAACAGGCGCCCGCGGTGGAGCACCTGCCGGACGTCTTCGACGAGGCGTCGTCCGGGCGTCGCAGCCTCCTGTCGCGACTGCCCGTCGGGGCCGGCAACGCCACACGTGACTGAGTCGAACAGGCTCCTGGTGGACGTCAGCGGCGACACGGGCTCGCGGGTCCGAGGGTGGCGCCCGGACGCGGTGACGGTCACGTCGATCTTCGTCCTGCTGACCTACGCCATGTCCCAGCAGCTGGTGTTCGCCCCGATGGGGGCCGCGGGCCGCCCGGCCATGCTCGGTGGGCTCGCGATGGCCGTCTGGTGGCTGCTCACGCGGTTCCACCCCGACCTCGTGCTGCACGGGTGGCAGCCCGTCCGGGCGCTGATCCTCCTCGTCGTCGCGGTCCGCGTCCTGGCGTACGCCATGGGCTACGACCGCGGGCTCGACGGACTCGAGGCGGCGGCTGCGGACCGGGAGATGCTGCTCGCGCTCTCGATGGCCGGCGTTGCCCTATGCATCGCGGACGGGGTGCGCTCGCGTGCCCGGCTGGACGTCCTGATCGGCCGGATCGTGCTCGCCGGCGCGTTCATGGCACTCGTCGGGATCATCCAGTTCTTCGCGAAGTTCGACCTCTCGCAGTACCTGGTCCTGCCGGGGCTGTCCTGGCACACGACCGTCTTCGCTATCGGGGAGCGTGGCGAGGGCGTCGCCCGGGTGGCCGGGACGGCCCGGCACTACATCGAGTTCGGTGCGGCCTGCGGGATGCTCGTCCCGCTGGCGATCCATCGCGCCCGCTTCGCACCGACCCGGGGACGCGCCCAGGCGCGGTGGGTCTCGGCCGGGCTGCTGGCCGCGGCGGTGCCCATGGCGGTGAGCCGGACCGGCATCCTCGCCCTCGCGCTGTCGCTGGGCGTCTACTCCGTCGTCTGGGGCTGGCGGAGCCGCTTCAACGCCGCGGCGCTCGCCTTCTGCGCCGCCGTCATGTTCGCAGGAGTGGTGCCGGGGCTGCTCGGCACCCTGGCCAAGCTGTTCCTCAACGCCTCGGAGGACCCCAGCGTTCTCGCCAGGCAGGAGGACTACGCCCCGACGATGGCGTACGTGGCCGACCGTCCGTGGTTCGGGCGCGGCCCCGGGACGTTCCTGCCGGATCGCTACATCCTGCTCGACAACCAGTACCTGTACACGCTGGTGACCGAGGGCTACGTCGGGCTCGCGGCCCTCATCCTGCTGTACGCCGGCGCGATCATCCTCACGCTCCGGATCGGGCGCCGTGCCGCGGACGCGGAGACGCGGGACCTCGCGCAGGCGCTCCTCGCCCTGTTCGTCGTGGCCGCGGTCGTCTCGGGGACGTTCGACTCGTTCTCGTTCGCTGTGTTCACGGCCTCGTTGTTCCTCGCCCTCGGGTGCGCCGGGGCGTTGTGGAGGTTGCGCGCCGAGCCGGCCGAGCCCGGCATACCGGCCGCGCGGAGCCGGGCGGTCGCACCCGCCGGGAGAGGCAGGGCGCGATGAATCGCATGCGGGTGAAGAAGGCGGTCCGGTCTCTCCTCTTCCGGACCCCCCGGGTGTACGACCTGATGACGTCGCAGGCCAGGTACTGCCTGCTGCACGCTCTCGGTCGGGTGCACGAGGCGGAGTTCCACGCGCTCCCGGCGCTCGTCGGCCGCCCCGACCCCCTGGTGGTGGACGTCGGAGGGAACATCGGCCAGTCCGTGCTCTCGGTCCTGACCGTGCTGCCGCGGGCCCGCGTGGTGACGTTCGAGCCGAACCCGGTGAGCTGTGCCTCGCTCCAGCGGCTCGCGGCCAGGTTCCCTCGCGTGACGGTGGAGCAGGTCGGCCTCTCGGACCGTACGGGTGAGGCGCTGCTCTTCTGCCCCTCGTACAACGGCAAGGTGATGGCGGGGCTCGCCTCGTTCGACCGCGAGGCGGCGAGTACGTGGCTCGGGCCGGACACTGTGCTCGGCTTCCGCCCCGACAGGCTGCACGTCGCCGAGCACCGGCTGCCGCTTCGCCCGCTCGACAGCTACGGGCTGTCGCCCGACATCGTCAAGATCGACGTCCAGGGGCTGGAGCCCGCTGTGATCCGCGGTGGCCTCGAGACGATCAAGCGCAGCAAGCCGATCCTCATGGTCGAGGCCGAGCCGGCCGGAGGCGAGGCGGACACGCTGCTGGCCCCGCTGGGCTACCGGCTCGTCGGATACCGCGACGGGCGCTTCGTCCCCCTGTCCATGGCCACGACGAACCGCTTCTTCGTCCCGAACGAGACAATGGCCGCCGGTACGGCGGCCGGTATGCGACAGGCGATCGGGGAGACACAGGCGTCATGAGGGAGACCACCGACGGCCAGCGCATCCCGCTGGTGTTCCACGCACACCATCCCGAGCTCTCGGTAAGGGCCACAGTCCCATGAGAAGACGTGCGCACACGAGCGCCATCGACCGTGTGCCCTCCTCCATTCCCACGGCACGTGCACGGTTCTTGGCAGCAAAGCTTCGGAGGAGATTGGGTCTCTGGCGAGAGCCGCCCGGCGACCGTCTGATCATCTTCACGATGGGCAAGGTGGGATCGTCAACGGTGCAAAGGTCACTCGCAGCCTCGAGCGTGAACCTTCGTACGTTCCACGTCCATTGGCTCACCCCAGAAAGGCTAAGAGCCGATGAGTCTCTGTACCTGAGCGCTGCGAGAAAGTACAAAGGTACGTCCTTTGAGCACCGATTCCAACCTCGGTATGTGTGGGAGGGGCAACACTTGGCACGGGTACTGTCCAAGCCCCCCAAGCCACAGGGCCAACCTCACAAGGTCGTCACGCTCGTTCGCGACCCTGTCGCCCGAGACGTGTCCTCATTCTTCCAGAACCTGTTGCTGTTCTTCGGCGAGGACTACAGCCGAGTGGCTGACCAAGGATCGCTCACGAGTATCGCCAGCCACCTCTCCGGCCTCTTCGTGGAAAACTATGTCGAGCAGCGTACACAGGACGACGCTGACCCCAGAGACTGGCTAGATGAGCAACTACGGCAGGTGTTCGACCTGGATGTGTACCACACCGAGTTTCCTCGGGAGCGCGGGTACGAGATCTATGAAGGCAGAGCCTCCGCAGTGCTTCTGCTGCGAATGGAGGATCTGAACTCATGCGGGAGGGTTGCGTTCAAGGAGTTTCTGAATATTGATGACTTCAGCGTAGCGAACGCAAACGTCGGTTCGGACAAGAGCTACGCGCTGCTTTACGAGACGTTCCAGAGCGAGCTGACTCTGCCGCAAGAGTATCTCGACTCCATGTACGGATCCAGAATGGCGCGGCACTTCTACTCGGCGGAGGAGCTCTCTGAGTTCAGAAGCCGATGGAAGGAGTACTAGAGCGGCCTGGCCGGCACACCCGAGTCAGTTGGCGACGGGTCGCCCGTTGTCGGCCCAGACGTTGGAGCGCTCGAAGCTGACGTCCGGGCTGAGGCTGATCGGGCCGTACCGCGAGCGGCGTCCGAACGTGTTGCCGCGGACGACCACGGAGCCCTCGCCGTTGATCGTGTAGTTGCCGCCGTTGACGAGGTTGTGCGCGAACACGGCGTCGGAGACGGGGCCGAACGTCTCCGAGACCATCCAGGCCGCGTTCATGAGGTCCCCGGTGCTCGTGTTGTACGCCTGCAGCGTGTTGCCGATGATGCGGATGCCGGATCCCTTGGACGTCTGGACCGCGTCGCCGTGGCTCCCGGGCTGCCGCGCGAGGTGATGGATGTAGGAGTCCTCGAGCCTCGTATCGCTCTCGGCCTTGACGCCGTCCTCGCTGCCGTGGATGTCGACGCGCCGGGCGGTGTAGTTGCTGAAGCCGATGGCCACCTCACCGTCGCCCGTGCCGTCGATCTCGACGTCCTCGACCAGCAGGTTGCGCCCCTTGTTGTAGACCGAGGGCTCGGTACGGGCGCATGTCACCCGGGACTCCCGGATGACCACGTCGTGCGCGGCCACCGTGACGCAGCCGAAGTCCTTGCCCTCGAAGACGGCGCCGTCGACGGTGATGGTCACGGAGCCGGCCGGGGTCAGCTCGACACCGTCCGGGACACCGGTCGTGGACGCGTCGGGGAACCCCGACCCGGACGAGTCGGGCCGGTCGCGGTCGGCGTCGTCCGGCGTCCTGCCGCTCTCCGGCTCGGACGACGTGGCCACCGACGATGTGGGCGGAGCCGGTTCGGTCGAGGGCCTCTGTTCTGGCACGGATGCCCCCGGGTCCCGGCTGAGCCCGTCGGGGACCGGGGTGGCGATGCCGGAGGCCCTCGAGTCGCCGGGCGGGGAGACCACCTCCTGCACCGCGACGGCCGCGCCGACGGTGAGGGCGGTCACGGCGATGGCAGCCGCCGCGGTGGCTTTGCTTCTCACGACGAGCCCTTCCCGCGCCAGCAGACGGCGAACGGCAGGAGAAGTCGCCTCGTGCCGGACGGGCGGCCTGCGCATCCGTCGAGGCGAGCAAATTGTACCAACTCGTGCCAAGAAGCTACGAGGACCCCCAGTGGTGCTAGTCAGCAGAATAGCCTGCATCGCAGGTCATGTGGCCTGTTGTGCACCAAGTCCGGAGGCGGCCTCTGCCGACCGCCCCCGCGGCGTCAGCGGATGGGGCGCCGGGTGTCGTGCCAGACGTTCGTCCTGTCGAAGGTGACCCGTCGCATCTGGTTCACCGGGCCGTAGCGGGAGTCGCGCTGGAAGTGGTTGTAGCGGAACGACCCGGGGCCTGTGATGTCCACGTTGAGCGCGTAGTTGCCCCCGTTGACCAGGTTGTGCTCGAAGGTCACGTTCCGGGTCGGGCCGAACGTGTCCGTGCACTGGTAGACGGCGTTCTGCGGGTCGTGCGTGATCGGGTTGTAGGCCTGCAGGTTGTTGTGCACGATCCGGATGCGGGACCCCTTGGACGACTGGATCGCGTCCGCGTGGCTCGTGGCCGTGCGGTGCAGGTGGTGCACGTAGGAGTCGACGAGGGTCGAGTTCGACTCCATCTTGAGGCCGTCGATGACGCCGTGGATGTTGACTCGGCGCGCGGTGTAGCCCCCGAAGCCGATGCCGACCTCGGCGCGGCGGAGCCCGTCGATCTCGACGTTCTCGAGCACTAGGTTCGACCCGCGGTTGTACACCGACGGCGTGGAGCGACCGCAGCGGATGCGTGAGTTGCGGATGGTGACGTTGTTCGCCTCCACGGTCACGCAGCCCAGGCTCTTGCCGCGGATGACGGTGCCGCTCGTCCGGATGGTCGGGCTGCCGCCGGGGGTCAGACTCGTCCCGGCGGGGACCCCCGTCGTCGAGCCCGACGGGAAGCCGGTGGTCGCCACCGGCGTCGGGTTCTTCACGACGAAGGCGCCGGTCGTCCGGTCCACCGCGCCGTTCGCGAACGTGCTCCTGAGGGTGATCGTGTGGGTGCCGTTGCTCAGCCGACCGGTACGGAGCGGGCGTGCCAACCGGCCGTCCTGACCCTTCAGGTCGTACGGGGCGGCGCGGTCGACCCGGTCGGGCGCGCCGGACATCTTCCTGTCGTCCACCCAGAAGCGGACGGTCTGCAGGCCGCGGTGCCTGGTGGCGAACACATACACCTTGCCCATGCGGGTCACGCCGTCGAGTCGAACGGAGGGGGAGCGGTCGGCCTGCTTGCTCACCCGGATCTTGACCTCAGGTCCCGAGGTGGCCGAGTGCGCCGTCGGCAGGGCAGGCAGGGCGGGCAGGGCGGTGAGCAGGAGCCCGCCGAGCACCGCGGGGGCAAGCAGGGCGAGGCGGCGGCGGCCTCGCGAGGACGTGGCGGTGGTCATGGCAGCTCCCTCTCGGGGGGCGTGCCGACCCTGTGGGTTCGGGTGGTGCTCACGAGCCACGGGACCGGGTGGGGGCGGGGTGGGGGCGACGCTGGTGCGGCGGACTGACATGCGAAGGCGCGCCCGCCGTGAGATTCGGCGGG
>JBOGEN010000110.1:0-6195 GCA_050743265.1 Actinomycetes bacterium | reverse complement strand
GATCTACATCGGCACCCAGGGCATCCTGCAGGGCACCTTTGCCACCTTCGCCGAGGTGGCGAACCAGCACTTCCCGAGCCACAGCGGCACCGCCACGCTCGCTGGCACGATCACCCTCACCGGCGGTCTCGGCGGCATGGGTGGCGCCCAGCCGCTCGCCGTGACCGGCAACGGCGGGGCCGCGCTCTGCGTCGAGGTGGACCCGTGGCGGGCGCGGCGCCGGCTCGAGCACGGCTATCTCGACGAGATCGCCGACTCCCTGGACGACGGCCTCGCCCGGGCCGAGACAGCCCGGCGGGCGCGTCGGGCTGTCTCGATCGCGGTCGTCGCGAACTGTGCCGACACGCACCCCGAGCTCGTCCGCCGCGGCTGGACGCCCGACGTCGTGACCGACCAGACCTCGGCGCACGACGCCCTGCAGGGGTACGTCCCGAACGGGATGAGCCTCGACGAGGCGATCGAGCTGCGCCGTACCCAGCCTGGGGAGTACGTCGAACGGGCCAAGCAGGCGATGGCGACGCACTGCCGGGCGATGGTGGACCTGGCGGCCGCGGGCGCGGTCGCGTTCGACTACGGCAACGGCCTGCGCGGCCAGGCCCGCGACGCCGGGTTCGCCGACGCGTTCTCGTACCCCGGGTTCGTGGTCGCCTACATCCGCCCGTTGTTCGCCCGGGGCGCCGGGCCGTTTCGCTGGGCCTGCCTGTCCGGGGAGGACAAGGACCTCGCCGCCACGGACGAGGCCGTTCTCGACGCGTTCCCCGACGACGACCTGCTGCAGCGCTGGGTGCGCTTCGCGGCGGCGAAGGTCGGCGGCCAGGGCCTGCCGTCACGCATCTGCTGGCTCGGGTACGGCGAGCGGCACGTGGCCGGCCAGGCGTTCGACGACCTGGTCCGGTCAGGACGCCTCGGCGCACCCGTGGTGATCGGACGCGACCACCTCGACGCCGGGTCGGTCGCCTCACCGGAGCGGGAGACCGAGGGGATGCGCGACGGCTCCGACGCGATCGCGGACTGGCCGATCCTCAACGCCCTGCTCAACACCGCGTCCGGGGCCTCGTGGGTGTCGGTCCACCACGGCGGCGGCGTCGGCATCGGCAAGTCGATCCACGCGGGTGTCGTCGTGGTCGCGGACGGCACCGACGACGGCAGGGAGCGCGTCACCCGGGTGCTCACGAACGACCCGGGCAGCGGCGTCCTGCGGCATGCGGACGCGGGCTACGAGGTGGCCCTGGACACGGCCCGTGACGTGGGCATCCGCATCCCCGGCCAGGACGGGACGCACGCGCCGGCCTGGCAGGACGGGGACTGACCGGTGCGGCGGGTCGCGGGAGCCAGCGGGGGAGGGGCAGCGTCAGCCGGCGGCGGCCTTGCGCGCCCGGTAGGCGGCGACATGCAGCCGGTTGCCGCACGTGCGGCTGTCGCAGTACCGGCGGCACCGGTTGCGGGAGAGGTCGACGAACACGTGCCGGCAGTCCGGGGCCTCGCAGACCCGCAGCCGCTCACGCTCCTCGGCGGCGAGCACGAACCCGACGGCCATGCCCAGGTCGGCAGCGAGGTGCTCGGCCAGGGAGACGCCCGGGGCGAAGTAGTGCATGTGCCACTGGTAGCCGTCGTGGTTGGTCAGCCGCGGGGTGGTGCGGGCACGCGCGACGATCCCGTTGACGAGGTCGACGGCCTTCTGCTGGCTGGGAGCCGTCCAGACCGCGTGGAACTCGGCCCGCAGCGCGTGGACGTCCTCGAGGTCCGCCGCGGTGATCGGGCCGACCTCGCTCACCTGCTGATGGGCCACGAAGTCCTCGAGCGCGGCGACGTCGGGAAGGTCGTCCGGGTCGGACAGCTCGGGCGCCGTGTTCACCAGCTCGACGGCGGTGCCGAGCGCGCACACGGTGTCATGACCGAAATCCACATCTACTCCTGCTCCGGCTCCGGGCTGTCGTGCCCGCAGCGTACTGCTGCTGCCGCGCTCGACCGAAACGTTCCGGTGCGCCGGCGCGATCGGGTCGCTCGGCGTGCGGCCCTCACACAACGCCACCGGAGCGTCCCGCGTTCCCGTGGAGAACACCTCGTCAGAGCCTTGTCGGGCAGCGGTCGTCCCCTCTCCGTCCATCGGGTGGCATCACGGTCAGCGCGTTCACACCGGGCATCTCCGCGCTTTGCCGTCCCGTCGGTACCGCTCGCCCGCTCGCCAGGGACCGCTCGATGAGTGACGGTCCCGCCGCGCCGACCGGAGCCGACCTTCTGGTCCGGGGGATCGGGCGGCTGTTGCCGATGACTGCCGAACCGGTGACCTCGGCCGCGCTGGTCGTCCGCGACGGCCGTATCGCGTGGTCGGGAGCGGAGCGTGACCTCCCGGCTGCGTCCGGTGACCTGCCAGAGATGGACGCCGGCGGCCGGTGCGTCGTTCCGGGCTTCGTCGACGCGCACACGCACCTGGTCTACGGCGGCAGCCGGCGGGAGGAGTTCGAGGCCCGCCTCGCCGGCGTCCGGTACGACGGCGGCGGGATCAGGACGACGGTGGCCGCCACGCGCGAGGCCACGGACGACGACCTCCGGGCGTCCGCGGCCGGTCGGGCCCGGACCGCTCTGCGGCACGGCACGACGACCCTCGAGATCAAGACCGGGTACGGGCTGACCCCGGCCGACGAGATGCGCATGCTCGACGTGATCGCCTGGCTCGGCCACACCCTGCCGCTGCGGGTCGAGGCCACGTACCTGGGCGCGCACGTGCTCCCCGCCGGGCGTGACAGGGCCGCCTACGTGGACGAGGTCGTGGGCACGCTGCCCGAGGCCGTCGCCCGGGGGGCCCGCTGGTGCGACGTGTTCTGCGACGAGGGCGTCTTCACCCTGGAGGAGACCCGCCGCATCCTCACCGCGGCACGCGCCGCTGGACTGGGCCTCCGCATGCACGCCGAGGAGCTGGCGCATACCGGCGCCGCCCGGCTGGCCGCCGAGACCGTCTGCGCCAGCGCGGACCACCTGGAACACGTCACTCACGAGGACGCCGCCGGGATGGCCGCCGCCGGGGTGGTCGGCGTCCTGCTGCCGACGGTGACGCTCTCGCTGCGGAGCCAGGCCTGGGGCCAGGCGTCCGTGCTGCGCGAGGCGGGCGTCGAGCTGGCCCTGGCCACGGACTGCAACCCCGGCACGTCCTGGTGCGAGTCGATGCCGTACGCGATCCAGTTGGCCTGCCTCGCGCAGGGGCTCTCCGTGGCGGAGGCGTTCCGCGCAGCGACCCTCGCAGCGGCCCACTCCCTACGGCGCGACGACGTGGGTCACCTGGGCATCGGCGCGTACGGGGACCTAGCCGTGCTGGAGGCCGAGCACGAGGCCGACACCGTGGCCCATCTCGGGGCACCCGCCGTCCGGTCCACGGTCGTCGGCGGACGCCTGGTGGCGGAGGGCTTCGCGGCCGACGGTGCCGCCGACTGGGGCTGAGCGCGGATCGAGCCCGCACCCGGGGCGCCGGATGCGGGCTCGAACCGAGACGGGCGGACGCAGGACGAGGAAAAGGTGACCCGGGCCCGTCAGCTCGCGAGCAGCCTCGTGAGCGTGTTGTCGACGTCCACGTAGGAGCTCTCTGCTCCCGGCGGCACCGCGCCGTAGGAGCGGGTGAGGAAGTCGAGGATGGCCTCCGACGGTGCCTCGAACACGGCAGACCCGCTGGGGGAGGTGAGGCCGATGCAGACCGCGCGGCTGCGGCGGGAGCCCGACGGCCAGACCGTGACGTCCCCGTCGCCCGTCCGGTGGTGCAGGCCCGAGCTCAGCAGCTCGCGGGCGAACACCCACTCGACGGCCTCGCCTGCGCCGGTGTGGAAGGTCACGTGAACCGCGTACGGGTCGGACGAGTCGTACCGCAGGGCGGCGGGCACGGGGACGGCTTCGCTCCCCGGCATGACGAGGCGGAGGTCGAGCGAACTCGTCACGGTGGCCGGCGAGAAGGGGCCGTTCATGCGCGTCGCCTTTCGGTTCGGCAAGGAGGCTGGGGACAGAATGCCCGTTCCGGGTCCGGTCCTAACCTCCGGGTCGGTTCTCCTCCACGCAGCCCGACCCAGGTCACCGGCCGGTAGCGTGAGGCCGGTGAGGTACGACGACCCCCCCGAGGCGTCCGGCGCCGTCCCGGTGCCGCCTGCCGAGCCCCAGGTTCCCCGGCCGCGGCGGGTCAGGGCCCGGCACTTCATCCGTCGCCGGCGCACGCTCAACCAGGCATATCGCCTGGCCGTGGCGATCTTCGGCAGCGCCGTCACCGTCGCCGGCGTGGCCATGCTGGCGCTGCCCGGGCCCGGCTGGGCGGCGATCTTCGTGGGGCTCGCGATCCTCGCCACCGAGTACCACTGGGCACGCCGGCTGCTCCATCGCGCGCACATGCTGTACGAGAAGGCCAAGGAGCGCACGCTCGACCCCAAGGTGCGGCGGCGCAACCAGATTCTCGGGGCCGTCGCGGCCGTCGTCGTCGCCCTCGGGGCCGTCTGGTGGGTCAGGGTCTTCGGGGTGCCGTTCCTGTAGGGTGTGGCCTCGCCCGGGCGATTAGCTCAGCGGGAGAGCGCCTCGTTCACACCGAGGAGGTCACTGGTTCGATCCCAGTATCGCCCACGCCCACGGCCATCGCGTCCACGCTGCGGTGGCCGTTCGTGCGTCCGGCGACGGGTCCTCGTGGCGCACCTGCCGCGGGAGAAACCGGCACGATCGGGAGCCCTTCCTCTCGCTAGCATCGAGGAGCCCGCGGTGATCCCCGGTGAGCGCCCACGGAACAGGAGAAGCCCGTGCCCGACGTCCACATCACCCTCGCCGGTCCCGAGCCGGCCCAGCCCATGACCGGGCGAGAGGTGGCGGCGGGGACGACGGCGGGTGACCTCTTCGACGACAGCCCGGGAGTGATCGCCGCCCGGGTGAACGGGGAGGTGCGCGACCTGGCGTACGCCCTGGCCGACGGCGACGAGGTCGGGCCGGTCGACATCGCCTCGCCGGACGGCCGGGCGATCCTGCGTCACTCGACCGCGCACGTCATGGCCCAGGCCGTGCAGCAGCTGTGGCCCGAGGCGAAGCTCGGCATCGGCCCCCCGGTCGAGAACGGCTTCTACTACGACTTCGACGTGGACGAGCCCTTCCACCCCGACGACCTCAAGCGCATCGAGAAGCAGATGCAGCAGATCGTCAAGGAGGGCCAGGCGTTCGCACGCCGGGTCGTCGCCGACGACGACGCCAGGAGCGAGCTCGCCGGCGAGCCGTACAAGCTCGAGCTCGTCGGGCTCAAGGGCTCGGACGCGTCCGAGGCGGCGTCTGAGGCGGAGGGAGCAGAGGTCGAGGTCGGGGGCAGCGAGCTCACGATGTACGACAACCTGCACCACGACGGGTCGCTCGCCTGGAAGGACCTGCGTCGCGGTCCGCACCTGCCGACCACCCGGCACATCCCGGCGTTCCGCCTCATGCGCAGCGCGGCGGCGTACTGGCGGGGGAGTGAGAAGAACCCGCAGCTCCAGCGCATCTACGGCACCGCCTGGGAGTCGCGGGACGCGCTCAAGGAGCACCTACGCCTGCTCGAGGAGGCCGCCAAGCGCGACCACCGCAAGCTCGGCGCCGAGCTCGACCTGTTCTCGTTCCCCGAGCAGATCGGGTCCGGGCTCGCCGTCTGGCACCCCAAGGGCGGCCTCGTCCGTCGTGTGATGGAGGAGTACTCGCGCCGCCGGCACGAGGAGGCGCGGTACGAGTTCGTCTACACCCCGCACTTGACCAAAGAGAGCCTGTTCCAGACCTCCGGGCACCTCGAGTGGTACGCGGACGCCATGTACCCGCCCATGCAGATGGAGGGGGCGAACTACTACCTCAAGCCGATGAACTGCCCCATGCACGTGCTGATCTACGCGTCGCGGCAGCGGTCCTACCGCGAGCTGCCGCTGAGGCTGTTCGAGTTCGGCACGGTGTACCGCTACGAGAAGTCGGGCGTCGTCCACGGCCTGCTGCGGGCCCGCGGGTTCACCCAGGACGACTCGCACATCTTCTGCGCGCCGGAGCAGCTGGCCGATGAGCTGGCGTCGCTGCTGGACTTCGTGGTCGGGCTGCTGCGCGACTTCGGGTTCGACGAGTTCGAGGCCGAGCTGGCGACCCGGCCGGACGAGTTCGTCGGCGAGGTCGCCGACTGGGACGAGGCCGAGGTGGCGCTCCGCCAAGCGATCGAGGCCGCCGGCATCCCCTACGTGG
>JBOGEN010000109.1:0-9311 GCA_050743265.1 Actinomycetes bacterium | reverse complement strand
GGCTCCGCGAACGAAGAACTTCCCCGCCTCGTACTCGATGTCTTCCTCGGCCGCCTCCAGCAGGTGCGCCGCCAGCTTGACCGCTTTCTCGCGGATCCGCCGCGACACCATCGCCGTGGCGGCGCCGACCGTCGGTGTCGATCGCGATGCGTACGTCCCCAGCCCGTAGGGCGTGTTGTCCGTGTCGCCGTGCATCACCTTGATGTCCTCCGGCTGGATCCCGAGCTCGGACGCCACGATCTGCGCGAACGTCGTCTCGTGGCCTTGCCCTTGCGTCTTCGAGCTGATCTTCAGGATCGCCTTGCCGGTCGGGTGGATCCGGAGCTCGGCCCCGTCGTTCATCTTCACGCCGAGGATGTCGTAGTCCTTGTGCGGCCCGGCGCCGACGACCTCGGTGAAGCTCGCCAGGCCGATCCCGATCAGCTTGCCCTGGGCGCGGCCTGCCTCCTGTTCCTTGCGGAGCTCCGCGTAGCCGACCTCCTCGAGCGCGAGGTTCATCGCCCCGTGGTAGTCGCCTGAGTCGTAGACGAACCCGGTCGCCGACTCGTACGGGAACTGGTCGGCGCGGATGAAGTTCTTGCGGCGCAGCTCGGCCGGGTCCATACCCAGCTCGAGCGCCGCGCTCTGCACGAGGCGCTCGATGAGGTACGACGCCTCGGTCACCCGGAACGAGCAGCGGTACGCCACCCCGCCGGGCGCCTTGTTCGTGTACGCCCCGCGGGCGGACACGTACGCGGTCGGCAGGTCGTACGAGCCCGTGACGATGTGGAAGAGCCCGACTCGCAACTTGCTCGGCTGGGCGTCCGCGAACGCGTAGCCCTCGTCCGAGGTCAGCGAGGCCCGCAGCGCGAGCATCTTCCCGTCCGCGGAGAGGGCCAGCTCGCCATGCATGTGGTAGTCGCGGGCGAACCCGGTCGAGACGAGGTTCTCGCTGCGGTCCTCGACCCACTTGACCGGCTTGCCGATGAGCAGGGACGCGGCGGTCGCGACGACGTACCCCGGGTAGACGGGGACCTTGTTGCCGAACCCGCCACCGATGTCCAGCGTCTTGATCCGGATCTTGTGCTCGGGCAGGCCGGTGACGAGCGCGAACACGGTCCGGATCGCGTGCGGCGCCTGCGAGGTCATGTAGATGGTGACCTGTCCGGTGGCCGGGTGCACGTCGGCCACGCATCCGCACGTCTCCATGGGCGCCGGGTGGCTGCGCGGGTAGTGCGTGTCGAGCGTGACGACCGTGTCGGCCCGGGCGAACGCGGCGTCGGTGGCCGTGGCGTCCCCGTTCTCCCAGGTAAAGATGAGGTTGTCGGCCTGGCCCTCCTTGTCGTCGCGGATCAGGGGGGCGTCCGGCGCGAGCGCGCGGAACGGGTCGACGACGACGTCGAGCTCCTCGTAGTCGACGTCGACGTGCTCCAGCGCGTCCCGTGCCGCGTACGGGTCGGTCGCGATGACCGCGGCGACCTCCTGGCCCTGGAACCGCACCTTGTCGGTCGCGAGCACGGCCTGGGTGTCCCCCGACATCGTCGGCATCCATGCCAGGTTGTGCGCCACGAGGTCCTGCCCGGTGACGACGGCGACGACGCCCGGGACGGCGAGCGCGGCGGACGTGTCGATGCGGACGATGCGGGCGTGCGCAACGGGGCTACGCAGCACCGCCATGTGCAGCATGCCCGGCAGGACGAGGTCGTCGAGGTACTGGCCGGCCCCGCGGATGAACCGGGCGTCCTCCTTGCGCGGGACGCTGTGGCCGATGCCCTGCACGGACTGGTTCGCAACGGGCGCGCTCGTCATGACTGCGCTCCTTCGGCCTGGGAGGACCCAGCAGGCTGCTGCACCTCAGGGGACTGGCGCGGTTCGACCACGTCGGCACCCTCGCCCTGTGCGGCCTGGCCGGCCATCTCGCGTGCCGCGTGCCGGACGGCCTTGACGATGTTCACGTAGCCCGTACACCGGCACAGGTTGCCCGAGAGCGCCCAGCGGATCGCGTCCTCGGACGGGTCCGGGTCCCGGTCGAGCAGGGCGGCGGAGGCGAGCATCATGCCCGGCGTGCAGAACCCGCACTGCAGCCCGTGCTCCACGGTGAAGCCGGTCTGCACGGGGTGCAGTCCGTCCGTGGACGCCAGGCCGGCCAGTCCTTCGACGGTCGTCACCCCGTGCCCGTCCGCCTGGACGGCGAGCATCGTGCAGGACTTCACCGGCGTCCCGTCGTACAGGACGGTGCAGGCGCCGCAGTTGCTCGTGTCGCATCCGACGTGCGTCCCGGTCAGCCGCATCTGCTCCCTGAGCAGGTGGACGAGCAGCACCCGGGGCTCGACGTCGCAGGTCTGGGTCTCGCCGTTGACGGTCACGCTGATCTGCACGGGTCACTCCCCTGTCTGGGTGCGGGCACCGGCGAGGGCGCGGTCGAGACCGCGCCGGGTGAACACACGGACCACGTGGCGCTTGTACTCGGCCGAGCCCCGCAGGTCCGTGGTCGGTTCCGCGGCACGGGCGGCCAGGTCGGCGGCCTCGTCGAACAATGCGGCGGACGGCTCGGCCCCGGCGAGCAGGCGCTCGGCGTCCCGCGCCGGGACGCTGCGCGGCCCCACCGCGGTGAGCGCGATGCCGGCCCGGTCGACGACCCCGCCGGAGAGCTCCAGGTGGACCGCCACGCCGACGGTCGCGAAGTCACCGACCTTGCGCTCGAGCTTGAGGTACGCGCCGCCGACCTGGCCACGGGGCCGCGGGATGGCGACCTCGGCGACCAGCTCGGTCGGGTCGAGCGTGGTGGTGAACGGGCCCTCGAGGAACTCGTCCACCGGGATCTCGCGGCCTGCAGTCGCGCTCTCGGCGCGGACCTGGGCGTCCATCGCGAGCATGACCGTCGACCAGTCGCCGGCCGGGTCGGCGTGGGCCAGCGAGCCGGCCAGCGTGCCCCGGTTGCGCACCAGCGGGTCCGACACGAGCGGGGCCGCCTCGGCCATCGTCGGGTAGCGCTGCCGGACGAGAGCGGAGTCCACGATGTCCCTGTGCCGGACGAGTGCCCCCACGCACAGCCGCCCGTCGACCTCGTGGAGCTGGTCGAGCCCGTCCACCCCGTTGACGTCGACGAGGACACCCGGCGAGGCGAACCGGAGCTTGAGAAGCGGGATCAGGCTCTGTCCCCCGGCGAGCACCTTGGCGTCGTCGCCGAGCTCGGCCAGGACGGCGAGCGCCTCGTCCTGCGTCGTCGGGGCCCGGTAGTCGACCGCGGACGGGTACATCGGCGCCTCCCACGTTCCCGTGGCGCTCCGCCGTCCGCCCCCTCAACCCCTCAGGCCGGATGCAGTCCGCGCCCTCCATGGGTTAGGACAACACCGGCCGCGTGACCGGTCAAGGACAGTTCAACCACAGTCGTACGCCGGGCTGCCGAGGGACCGTGGTGGACGCGTACCCCGCGTACGTCAGCCGGGCTCGACGACCTCGCCGCGCAGGACCCGGCCGCGCTCGCGCTCCCAGGTGAGGAACCTGTCGGTCTCGAGCAGGACGTCCCCCGCCAGCCAGGCCGCAACCCCGATGTCATCGGCCACCCCGAACACCCAGAAGGCAGCCTCGGGGAGCAGGTCGACCGGGGACAGGATGTACGCCACCGCGAGGGCGAAGAACCCCAGCCGGGCCTTGGCGAGGCCCGAGTACCGGCCGGTCAGCGTGGCCAGGGCCATCCGCGGGGCGGCGGCGAACCGGTCGCCGAGGCTCAGCCCGCCGGGGCTGCGCGCCGACCGCCACACCTGCCAGGCCGCGCCGAGCGCGGCGAACCGGCGTGATCTGCTCACGGGACCTCCCGGGGTCGTCCGCTCCAGGATAGTCCGGGAGGTACCTGGGGACGGCGGCCGCGATCCGGTCTGCCCCGGTCAGGCACGATCAGCGAAGTGTCCGGGTCGTCAGGCGGTCACTGCAGGCTCATCACCAGCTCCCCGGCGGCGGTGAGGCCGTTGCCGGCCCGCACGCACGTCCCGCCCCGGACGGCACCCGAGCCGTACGCCTGCCGGACGCAGCTGCGCACAGCCAGCTCACCCCCAGTAGTTGGGGTGCAGCGACTCCTGGACGAAGTACGGCCCGAAGACCGTCGACACACTGTGACACAGATCTCATGCTTTGCCAGGCATGGACCTGTTCGGCTCGATCCGCACGCCCGGCGGAGGGTCCGAAACGCCCCGGCGGAAGCTCGTCCGTCGGTTCGCACCGGTAGGAAGGACCGCATGACATCGCCGAGCCGCCCGGGCACGAGCCCTGACCAACGCCCCGGTCCCGACCTCCGCGGCGACGCCGAGGCCGTGCTGCGGCGGCTGGCCGGGGAGGACGCCTCGCTGCGTGACGACCAGTGGCGCGCTGTCGAGGCGCTGGTGACCGAGGGCAGCCGGGCCCTCGTCGTCCAGCGCACGGGGTGGGGCAAGTCGGCGGTGTACTTCGTCGCGACCGCGCTGCTGCGTGCCCGCGGCGCCGGGGCGACCGTGCTGGTGAGCCCGCTGCTCGCGCTCATGCGCAACCAGGTGGCCGCGGCTGAGCGAGCCGGGATCGCCGCGCGCACGCTCAACTCGGCCAACGTCGAGGAGTGGGACACGATCCGCGCCGAGGTCGCCGCCGGTGAGGTGGACGTCCTGCTGGTCAGCCCGGAGCGGCTGAACAACCCCGACTTCCGGGACACCGTGCTGCCGGGGCTGGCGCGGACGGCGGGGCTCGTCGTCGTCGACGAGGCGCACTGCATCTCCGACTGGGGCCACGACTTCCGTCCCGACTACCGGCGGATCCGAACCCTTCTCGAGACCCTGCCGGACGGCGTCCCCGTCCTCGCCACGACCGCGACCGCGAACGGGCGGGTCGTCCTCGACGTCGCCGAGCAGCTCGCGGGTGGCTCGGGAGCGCCACCGCTGGTGCTGCGCGGCGCGCTCGGACGGGACAGCCTGCACCTCGGCGTGCTGCGGCTGGCCTCGACCGCGCACCGGCTGGCCTGGCTCGCCGACCAGCTCGACGCGCTGCCCGGCTCCGGGATCGTGTACACGCTCACGGTGGCACAGTCCCAGGAGGTCGCGGCGTTCCTGCGTGGGCGGGGGCACGCAGTCGCGGCGTACAGCGGGCAGGACGACCCGGCCGACCGGCTCGCCGCCGAGGAGGACCTGCTCGTGAACCGGGTGAAGGCCCTGGTGGCGACGAGCGCGCTCGGCATGGGGTTCGACAAGCCCGACCTCGGTTTCGTCGTCCACCTCGGTGCGCCGTCCTCGCCGGTCGCGTACTACCAGCAGGTCGGCCGGGCCGGGCGCGCGACCGAGACCGCGGCCGTGCTGCTGCTGCCGGGTGAGGAGGACGAGGCGATCTGGCAGTACTTCGCCGGCGTGGGCTTCCCGCCCGAGGAGGAGGTGCGCAGGACGTTGGCCGTGCTGGCCGAGGCAGAGCGCCCGCTGTCGACGCCCGCGCTCGAGCCACGGGTCGCGCTGGCCCGCACACGGCTGGAGACGATGCTCAAGGTGCTCGACGTCGACGGGGCCGTACGCCGGGTGCGCGGGGGCTGGGTGGCGACCGGCGAGCCCTGGTCATACGACGCCGACAGGTACGCCCGGGTCGCCCAGACGCGGCAGGACGAGCAGCATGCGATGCGGGCCTATCTCGCCACCGAAGGCTGTCGCGAGCAGTTCCTCCGCCGCCAGCTCGACGACCCGGAGGACGCCCCGCCCTGCGGGCGTTGCGACCGGTGCGCGGGACCGTTCTGGGAGGCGAGCATCAGCGAGGACACCCTCGCCGCCGCGCGCGCCACGCTCACCCGCCCGGGCGTCGAGATCGCCCCGAAGAAGCAGTGGCCCACCGCCATGACGCAGCTCGGGGTCGACCTGGCCGGGCGGATCGGTGCGGACGACCGTGCCGAGCCCGGGCGTGCGGTGGCTCGGCTCAGCGATATCGGCTGGGGGCCGAGGCTGCGGCGGCTGCTTGCCGAGGACGCCCCCGACGAGCCCGTCCCTGACGACGTGTTCGCCGCCGTGGTGGGCGTGCTCAAGTCCTGGGAGTGGGAGCGGCGACCTGCGGCCGTGGCCTCGGTGCCCTCGGTCCGCCGCCCGGTGCTCGTGGACAGCCTGCGTGCGCGGCTCGCAGACGTCGGGCGGCTGCAGGACCTGGGGACGTTGACGCGTACCGAGTCACCACGGGGGCACGGCGTGCGCAGCAACAGCGCCCAGCGCGTCGGCGAGGTGGTCGACGCGTTCGCCGTGGCGGACGGGCAGGGCGCCGCGTTGGCCGGGCTCGACGGCGAGCCCGTCTTCCTGGTCGACGACCTGGTCGACACCGGCTGGACGATGACGGTCGCGGCCCGCACGCTCCGCCACGCGGGAGCCGCCGCGGTGCTGCCGCTCGCGCTCGCCCTGCGCGCCTGACGTCGCCGGCCCCGCACCCGACCCGGCGGTCGGCGCTCCGCGGGCGCGTTGCGTGGCGCGGTGGGCACGGGGGATGCTCGGCGGGCCGGGGGACGCGATGTCGGTCACGGGGCCGACGGAAAGGAGGAACCGTGCGCCTGACCAAGCTCGGCCACGCCTGTCTGCTCCTGGAGGACGCGGACGCGCGGCTCCTGCTCGACCCGGGCACGTTCTCGTCCGGGTTCGAGGGCCTCGACGGGCTCACCGGCGTCCTCATCACCCACCAGCACGCCGACCACCTCGACCTGGACCGGCTGCTGCCCGTGCTCGAGCGCAACCCGGAGGCCCGCGTGTTCGCGGACGAGGCCAGCGCCGCACTGGTGGCCGACCGCGGGGTCGGCGTGACCCCGGTCCACGCTGGGGACACGCTCGCCCTCGGGACCGAGGTCAGCGTCGTGGGACGGGACCACGCGGTGATCCACCCCGACATCCCGATCGTGCCGAACGTGGGCTACCTCGTGGGCGGGCGCTTCCTGCATCCCGGGGACGCCTACACGGTGCCCGAGGCCGAGGTCGAGGTGCTCGGTATGCCCACCGGCGCGCCGTGGCTCAAGACCGAGGAGGCCGTCGACTACCTGCGCGCCGTGGCGCCGCGTACGGCCGTTCCCATCCACGACGGCCAGCTCTCGGCGCCCGAGGTCTGGCTCAGGCAGGTGCGCACCCTTGCCCCCGAGGGCACGAAGCTCGACGTGGTCGACAACGGAACGACCCGCACGCTGTGAGCGAGCCGGGCGACCGCGACCGCCCAGGGGACGCCGACGACTCCTCCGGCGTGCACGACGCGCTCGCCAGGTTCGCCACCGGCGTCGTCCTGCTCGCCGCCCACGACGAGGAGGACGGGGACGCCGTCTTCACCGCGACGTCGTTCACGTCCGTGTCCCACGAGCCCCCACTCGTGCTCGTCGGCGTCACCACCGGGGGGTGGATGCACGAGGTGCTCGACCGAACTCCCGAGTGGGCGGTGTCCGTGCTCGCCGAGTCGCACCGCGCGCTGGCCGCCCGCTTCGCCGCCCCGCAGCGCCCGAGCCCGCGCATCCTGCTCACCGGGGTGCCGCACCGGCACGGCGAGGCCGCGGGCGCGCTCGTGCTCGACGGGGCGGTCGCGGTGCTCGAGTGCCGCACCGAGCGCCAGGTCGAGGCGGGTGACCACGTCCTGCTGCTGGGGCGCGTCCTGGCCGCCCGCACCCCGGTGCCTCACCTCCGGCCGCTGCTCCGGCTCGACCACCGCTACACCGTCCCGCGGACGGAAGGTGAGCCGCGCCCGTGACTCGCCAGCCGACCGACGCCGGCACCGCAGCCGCGCACGCCGGGTTCGCACTCCGCCTGCACCACGCGCTGGCACCGCCGGACGGGTCCGGAACGGCGTGCTCGCCGTGGTCGGTGTCCAGCGCCCTGGGTGCCCTCGCACCCGGCGCAGACGACGGGACGCGACACGAGATCGCCCGCGCGCTGGGCGTCGGGGTTGACGGCCTGGACCGGATGGCCGCGCAAGCACACGAGGTCACGCGGCGACCCGGCACCGAGGGTGTCGAGGCGGCGCTCGCGGTCGCCACCACGCTGTGGCTGGACGAGGAGGTGACCCCGCGGCCGGACTTCACCGGCGCGCTGGCCGGCTGGCCGGGGGCGCGGGTGGGCAGCACCGCGATCCAGCGCGACCCCGAGCACGCCCGCGTCGAGGTCAACGCGGACGTCGCGGCGACCACCCGCGGGCTCGTGCCGGAGATCCTGCCGTCTGGTGGGCTCCGCAGCGACGACGTGGCCGTGCTCGTCAACGCGCTCTACCTGCTCGAGGCCTGGGTCGAGCCGTTCCATGCCGCCGACACCGCGCCGGCTCCGTTCCACCGGCCCGACGGGGTGACCCACGTCCCGACCATGCGCGGCGCCCGCGAGGTGCCGTACGCCCACACCGACGGGTGGCAGTACGCCGCCCTGCCGCTGTACCACGGCCTGCATGCGGAGGTCCTGCTCGCGGACGCACCGCTGACCGAGGCGGAACGCGACCTGGACGGACCCGCACTCGACCGGCTCCGGGCGCACGCGGTCCAGCACCGGCTCACGCTGAGCCTCCCCCGCTTCCCGGTCACCGGCGGTGGGGGGCTCGTCGGGGCCCTGCAGGCGCTCGGTGTCCGGCGTCTGTTCGAGCGCGGCGCCGCGCCGCTCCCCCGGGTCGTCCAGGAGACCGCGGTGTTCGTGAGCCGGGCGTTCCACCGCGCGGTCCTCCGGGTGGACGAGCGGGGTGTCGAGGGCGCCGCAGCGACCGCGATGGTGATGAATCCGGTGATGTTCCAGCCGATGGCCGCCGCCACGATGCGGGTCGACCGGCCCTTCCTGGTGCTCGTGACCCACAGGAACACGGGGGCGGTGCTCTTCCTCGCCCGCGTCGTCGATCCCTGACCACCGACGCGCTTCCCGGGCGAGGACATCCCCGCACGCCACGGGCCGCGCCTAGCCTGAGGACGTGACGGGTCCAAGCCCGGTGCGGTCTGTCCTCGTGCTCGCCGTGGTCGCGGTGCTCGCCTCAGGCTGTACGGGTGCGGAGGACGAGCGGGAGCCGGAGGGGGCCGCCGGCTCACGGCCGCCCGCTGCCCACACCCCGGCGCAGGGAGCGTCGGAGGAGCCGACGACGGCGCCCTCCCGGCAGCCGCTCGTGCTCGCAGTCCACGCCACGCGCCACCCGGTCGCGATCCCCGGGACCGTCGCGCGGGACGTGGTGGCGGGCGGGGTCGAGAACTGGCGAGAGCTGGGGCACCCGCCCGCCCCGCTGCGCCTCGTCGACGGGTCGGACGGGCCGGCGTCGGCCGCGCGCGCCCGGCAGCGGGTCACCCGCGACGCGACCGTGCTCGCTGTGCTGCCCGCCGACGCCGTGGACCCCCGGGTCCGGGCGGTCCGGGTCGCGGG
>JBOGEN010000108.1:0-16327 GCA_050743265.1 Actinomycetes bacterium | reverse complement strand
TGCGGGTCGTACACATCGCGCCGGGACCGACGCCGACCTTGACGATGTCCGCGCCCGCGTCCACGAGGTCGCGGACGCCCTCGGGGGACACCACGTTGCCGGCCGCGACCGGCACGGGCGGGTCGAGCGCGCGGACGGCGCGGAGCGCCTCGACCATGCGGTCCTGGTGGCCGTGGGCGGTGTCGACCACGAGCACGTCGGCACCGGCCTCGAGCAGGCCCTTGGCCTTGGTGGCGGCGTCCCCGCTGATGCCGATGGCCGCTCCCACCCGAAGCCGTCCGGCCGGGTCGAGCGCAGGGGTGTACAGGCTCGCGCGGAGCGCTCCCGTCCTGGTGAGGATCCCGAGCAGCCGTCCCTGGTCGTCCACCACCGGGCCGACGCGACGGCGGGCGTCGTGCAGCACGCCGAACGCGGCCTCGGGGTCGGTCCCCTCGTGCAGCGTCACCAGGTCGGTCGACATCACGCGCTCGAGCTGGGTGAAGCGGTCGACGCCGGTGCAGTCGTGCTCGGTCACCACACCGCGCGCGCGACCCGCCTCGACCACGACGACCGCGCCGTGCGCGCGCTTGGGCAGCAGGTTGAGCGCGGCCCCCACGGTGTCGGTCGGGCCGAGCGTGAGCGCCGTGTCGTGGACGAGGTGGCGGTGCTTCACCCAGGTCACGACGTCCGCGACGACCTCGAGCGGGATGTCCTGCGGGATCACCGCGAGGCCGCCGCGCCGGGCGACGGTCTCGGCCATCCGCCGGCCCGCCACCGCGGTCATGTTGGCGACCACGACCGGGAGCGTCGTACCGCTTCCGTCCGCGGTGGAGAGGTCCACGTCCAGGCGGGACGTCACCGCGGAGCGGCTGGGAAGCATGAACACGTCGTCGTAGGTCAGGTCGTACGAGGGCGACGGCTCGTGGAGGAGTCTCACGGCTCCACGATCCTACGTACGGTCACGGGAGCCAACCCTGCGCCGGAGGACACGGCCGGAGCCGCAGGTCAGGGGCCAGTCGATGGTCAGGAGACGATCCCGGCCTGTCGCAGGTCAGGAGGCGACCCCGGCCCGGTCGCTGCGGCGCTCCAGGACGACGACGTCGCGCCAGCGCCCGCCCATGCAACCCAGCCGCTCCTGGGTCCCCACCACACGGAAGCCGCAGCGCAGGTGTAGCGCGATGCTCGCCTCGTTCTCCGGGAAGATCCGTGTCTGCAGCGTCCAGATGCCCGCGTCCTCGCTGGCCCGGACGATCGCGTCCAGAAGCAACCGGCCCACCCCACGGCCGCGGGCCTGTTCGCCCACGTAGATGCTGTGCTCCCCGACCCCGGCGTAGACCGGACGGGACGACGTGGCGCTCACCGCTGCCCAGGCGACGAGCTCGCCGGAGGGGCGCTCCGCGACCAGCCGGAGACCGTGCAGCCTGTCCGCGTCGAACGCCGCCCACGACGGGACCTCGGTCTCGAACGTCGCGTCACCGGTGGCGATGCCCTCGGCGTAGATCGCGGAGACGGCAGGCCAGTCGTGGGTCTCCATCGGGCGGATGCAGGTCTCCGGCCGCCGTGCCGCCTCCTCGCTCATCGGCCGGAGTCTAGGCGGGACTCGGAGGAGGCCGGCCCGCGCCGTCGAGGCAGGATTCGCCCATGGACGATGCACCGCGGGAGAACGTGCCGGAGACCGCGCCGCACATGACCCCGGACGAGTTCCGCCGGTACGGACGCGAGGTCGTGGACTGGGTGGCCGACTACTGGGAGCGGGTCGGGTCGCTGCCCGTGCTGTCCCGGGTGGAGCCCGGGGACGTACGGGCCGCCCTGCCGGACCACCCGCCCGAGCGGCCCGAGCCGTTCGCCGACGTGCTGGCGGACCTGGACCGCGTGGTCGTCCCCGGGCTGACCCACTGGCAGCACCCGCGGTTCTTCGGGTACTACCCGGCGAACGCGTCAGGCCCGGCTGTGCTGGGTGACCTGCTCGCCTCCGGCCTGGGCGTGCAGGGGATGCTGTGGAGCACCAGCCCGGCGAGCACCGAGCTCGAGACGCACGTCGTCGACTGGCTGGCCGGACTGCTCGGGCTCCCGGAGCCGCTGCGCGCGAACGGCGTCGTCCAGGACTCCGCGTCGTCGGCCACGCTCGTCGCCCTGCTGGCGGGGCTGTTCCGCGCGTCCGGCGGCGCGCACCCCACGGCGGGCGTCGACGACCGCGCGGTCGTGTACGCCTCCACGCAGACCCACTCGTCGGCGGAGAAGGCGGTCCGCATCGCCGGGCTCGGGACGGACCGGCTCCGTCTCGTGGACGTCGACCCGAAGACCCAGGCCATGCTCCCGGACACCCTTCGTGACGCCGTCGAGGCCGACCTGGCCGCCGGTCTGCGCCCGGCCGTGGTGATCGCGACGATCGGGACGACGTCCACGGGGGCGGTCGACCCGGTGGGGCCGATCGGCGAGATCACCCGGGCGCACGGGATGTGGCTGCACGTCGACGCCGCGTACGCCGGGGTGGCGGCGGTCTGCCCGGAGTTCCGCTGGCTCCACGACGGGCTCGAGCACGCCGACTCGTACTGCGCCAACCCGCACAAGTGGCTGCTGACCAACTTCGACTGCGACACGTTCTGGACGGCCGACAGGGCCTCCCTCCTCGGCGCGCTGTCGGTGCTGCCCGAGTTCCTGCGCAACCGGGCAACCGAATCCGGTGCGGTGATCGACCACCGCGACTGGGGCATCCCGCTGGGCCGACGGTTCCGCGCGCTCAAGCTGTGGCTGGTGCTGCGGTGGTACGGCGCCGAGGGGCTGCGTGCGCACATCCGCACGCACGTGGGGCACGCCCAGGCGTTCGCGTCCTGGGTGCGGGCCGACCCCCGGTTCGAGGTCGTCGCGCCGCACCCGCTCTCGCTGGTGTGCTTCCGGCTGGCCGAGTCAGAGCCCGGATCCGAGTCCGGCGCCGACGAGGCGACCCGCGCCCTGCTCGACCGGCTGAACGCCGGCGGCGAGGTGTTCTGCTCGCACACCACGGTCAACGGCCGGTACGCGATCCGCATGGCGATCGGGGCCACGCAGACGGAGCGCCGGCACGTCGAGGAGGCGTGGGCGACGGTGCGACGGCTCGCCTGAGCCATGCGTGCGCCTGGTCGTTCGCCTGCATGAACAGGCGGACTACGCGACGAACAGCAACCACGGCACCACGCAGAGTGAAATTCCGTGGAGATTGCCACACCATGGGCTGTTCCCCTGTTGCGCCGCGAACAAAGAGGCGCGAATGTGCTTCGGACGGGGTACCTCGTACCGACACAGCGACAGGCAGGCCGGACTTGGGAAGCCTCGAGACCCACCGTCCATCGCCGGAGGGTCCACGCCCGCCCGCCGGCAGGGTCCGCATCGATGACGCCGGCACCGCCGCACGGCTGCACAGTCTCGCCGACGCCGCGCGCGCGATCGCCGGGGCGACCAGCCTCGACGACCTGCTGCGTGCCGTCACCGAGTCGGCGCGCAGCATCGTCGGGACGCACCAGGCCGTGACCACCCGCGTGAGGGACACGTGGGAGGGCGCGCGGTCACACGTCTCCCTCTCGGACAAGTACGCGGCGCACCGCGACTACGACGTCCTGCCGCGAGGGCTCGGCCTCGTGAAGGCGGTGACCGGGGAGAACCGCCCGCTGCGCCTCACCGGGGACGAGGTCCTGGCCCACCCGGAGTGGCGCGGCCTGCGCGACGCGCCTCCCGGGCACCCGCCGCTGCCCGACTACCTGGCCGCGCCCCTGGTCTCACGGGACGGGCAGAACATCGGCCTGGTCCAGCTGTCCGACAAGGTGGACGGCACCGCCTTCACCGAGGACGACGAGGCCGTCCTCGTGCAGCTCGCGCACATGGTCTCGGCGGCGGTCGAGCACGTCGAGGTCGCCGCGCGGTACGAGCAGGCGGTCTCCCACCTGGGGCTCGCGCTCGACGCCGGCCACCTGGGCATCTGGGAGTGGGACTACGACACCGACGAGGTGCGGTGGTCGCCGGCCCTGGAGCAGCTCTTGGGCTACTCCCCCGGCGGGTTCCCTGGCACGTTCGACGCGTTCCTCGACCACATCCACCCGGACGACGTCGGGGAGATGCTGGGGCGCATCGAGAAGGCCCAGGTCGCCTCGTCCCGGTACGACTACGCGTACCGGGTCCGTACCGTCGACGGCGAGACGCGCTGGCTCGAGGGCTCGGGGCTGCCCGTCCGTGACCTCGACGGTGAGATCGCCGGGATGACCGGCGTCTGCCTGGACGCAACGGAGCGACGGGCCGTCGAGCACGACCTGCGCCGCGAGCACCGCATCACCGAGTCGCTGCAGGAGGTCGGCAAGGCCGTCACCGCGCGGCTCGACCTGTCCGAGGTGCTGCAGATCGTCACCGACACGGCCACCCGCCTGTGCGGGGCGGCGTTCGGCTCGTTCTTCTATAACGTCGTGTCCGACTCCGGCGAGTCGTACGCCCTGTACACGCTCTCGGGTGCGCCGAAGGAGGCGTTCTCCCGCTTCCCGATGCCCCGGGCGACCGACGTGTTCGGCCCGACCTTCCGCGGCGAGTCCGTCGTACGGCTGGACGACGTCACCGCCGACCCCCGGTACGGGCGGAACCCGCCGTACCGGGGCATGCCCGAGGGCCACCTCCCAGTCCGCAGCTACCTCGCCGTGCCGGTGGTCCTCGCCGACGGGGAGGTCGCCGGGGGCCTGTTCTTCGGGCACCCGGACCGCGGGGTGTTCGACGACGAGGCCGAGCGCTTCGTCGTCGGCGTCGTCGGCTACGCGGCCATCGCGATCGAGAACGCCCGCCTGTACGAGGCGGCACGCCGCGAGCTCGCCGCACGACAGGAGGCGCTGGAGGAGCGTGCCGCCGTGGCCGCCCGGCTGGAGCGGACGGTCGCGGACCTGCATGCGGCCGAGAACCGCTACGGGGACCTGGTCAACAGCCTCGAGGCGGTGGTCTGGACGGCGACCCTGCCCGAGCTCGCGTTCACGTTCGTCAGCGACCGCGCGGAGCCGCTGCTCGGCTACCCCGCCGCACGCTTCGTCGAGGAGACCGGGTTCTGGCAGAGCATCATCCACCCCGACGACCGGGAGTGGGCCCTCACGTTCAGCGCCAACGAGACCGCGCTGGGGCGTGACCACGACTTCGAGTACCGGGCGGTGGCCGCCGACGGACGCATCGTCTGGCTCCTCGACGTCGTCACGGTGGTCCGGGACGACGGCGGTGAGGTCACCGGCCTGCAGGGGCTGATGATCGACGTGACCCGGCGCAAGCGGGCCGAGCAGCGGGAGTCGGCACAGCTCGCGGTCACCCGGGTGCTGGCCGAGAGCGGGCTCTCCGGGGACGCGTTCGACGAGATCCTCCAGGGGGTCGGCCGGGCCCTCGACATGGATGTGGCAGCCCTGTGGATCGCCGACGGCGACTCGCTGAGCTGCACCCACCTGTGGACGAACGGACGCGGGAGGACGGGCGAGTTCGCCGAGGTGTCCCGCCGGCTCCGTCTCGGGCCCGGGGAGGGTCTGGCCGGCCGGGTGTGGCAGATGTCCCGGCCGCAGTGGGTCGAGGACCTCGCCTCCGCGTCCTGGTTCGTCCGGGCACAGCAGGCCGCGGCCGCCGAGCTGGTCACCGGGTTCGCCGTGCCGATCCTCGTCGGGGGCCAGTCGTTCGGAGTGATCGACTGCTTCTCCTCGGAGCGCAGGCCGCGGGACGACGAGCTGCTCGAGACCATGAGCACCGTGGTCACGCAGCTCGGCCAGTCCTTCGGCCGGCTGCAGGCCGAGGCCACCCTGGACGAGACGATGCAGTCGCTGCGCCGGAGGTCGGCGCAGCTGCGCCGGCTCGCCGAGGTCGCGTCCGCGATCAACGTGCTCGGGTCGGTCGCCGACGTGCTGCGCCTCGTCACGCACGAGGCCAGACTGCTCCTGGGGGCTCACCAGGCCGCGGCGACCGTGGCGCGGCCGGGGCAGCGTGAGGCGGTGGTGCAGAGCACGTCCCTGTCCGAGAAGTACGCCGCCTGGCGGGGGCGCGGCTGCGCGCTCGGCGACACGCTGGCCGAGCTCGTCCGCGAGCGGGGCAGGGCGGTACGCCTGAGCGCCCAGGCCGTCGAGCGGCTGTCCGCGGGGGACGACTTCTGCGGCCCCGGCACGGACTCCCCGCCGGTCCGCGGGCTGCTCGCCGTCCCGCTGGACACCCCGGACGGCAGCACCGTGGGCATGCTCTGGCTGTCCGACCGATACACGGGGGAGTTCGGCGAGGACGACGAGGCCGTACTCGTCCAGCTGGGAGAGATCGCGTCCGCCGCGGTGCACAAGACGCGCCTGTACGCGGAGCGGTCGCAGGTGGCGGACGCCCTGCAGCGACCGCTCCAGCTCACGCCGCTGCCGTCCATCCCGTCGGTCGAGGTGGCGGCCTGCTACGAGCCGTACGGCGAGATGCTCTCCGTCGGCGGGGACTTCTACGACGTGTTCCGCATCCCGTCCGGGCGCTGGGTGACGATCCTCGGGGACGTCTGCGGCAAGGGCCCCGAGGCCGCCGCGCTGACCGGGCTGGCCCGGCAGACGCTGTGGGCCGGTGCGCAGCACTCGGACGACCCGGCGGAGATCCTCGCGCTGCTCAACGAGGCCATCCTGCGGACCGGCTCCGACCGGTTCTGCACCGCCGCCGCCGTGGTCATGGAGACCGGCACGGACGGCGTCCACCTGCGGTTCGCCTCCGCGGGGCATCCGCCGCCGCTGGTCCTCTCCGCGGACGGCACGGTGCGCCCGGTCGACGGCGAGGGGATGCTGCTCGGCATGTTCCCCGAGATCGGGGTCCGCTCGACCCGCCTCACGCTGCGGCCGGGCGAGGCGTTCGTCCTGTACTCGGACGGGCTCACCGAGGGAGGCGGCGCCGCCACCTTCGACGGGACGGACCTGCACCACGCCGTGTCCGGTATGGCGGGCTGGCACGCGCCCGAGATCGTCGAAGGCCTGCTCGCCGGCGTACGCCAGCGTCGCGTCCACCAGCGGGACGACCTCGCGCTGCTCGTCCTGCGCGCGTCGGGGGCGTCGGGGGCGTCGGGCGCTTCTGATGCGTCGGCGACGTCGGTGTCGGCGACGTCGGCGACGAGGTAGCGGCCACCCTGTCCCCCGGCCGGTGGCCCCGGCAGGATGGGTGGGGTGCGACTCGCGACCTGGAACGTGAACTCGGTGGGTGCGCGGCTGCCGCGGCTGCTCGAGTGGCTGCAGACGCGGGAGCCCGACGTGGCGTGCCTGCAGGAGACCAAGTGCGCGGACAACGCCTTCCCGGTCGAGGAGGTCCGCGCCCTCGGCTACGACGTCGCCGCGCACGGGGACGGCCGCTGGAACGGCGTGGCCCTGGTCTCGCGGGTCGGGCTCGAGGACGTCCGCCGCGACTTCGACGGCGTCCCCCCGTTCGGCGAGCCCGCGCTGGTCGAGGCACGGGCCGTGTCGGCGACCTGCGGGGACCTGCGGGTGTGGTCGGTGTACGTGCCGAACGGGCGTACGCCGGACTCGTCGCACTACGCGTACAAGCTGGACTGGCTCGACGCGCTGCGCGACGCCGTGCAGGCGGAACTGGCTGGGCACCCCTCGACCGTCGTGTGCGGGGACTTCAACGTCGCCCCCACCGACGGCGACGTGTGGGACCCCGCCGTGTTCACCGAGTCCACGCACGTGACCCCGCCGGAGCGCGAGCGCGTCGCGGCCCTCCGCGACCTCGGGCTGCACGACGTGGTCCCGCGCCCGGGCAAGGGCCCGAACCCGTTCACGTACTGGGACTACCGGGCGGGCATGTTCCACAAGGACATGGGCATGCGGATCGACCACGTGTACGCGAGCGTCCCGGTCGCGGACCGCATCGACGACGCCTGGGTGGACCGGGAGACCCGCAAGGGCAAGGGACCCTCCGACCACGCCCCGGTGATGGTGGACCTGACCGACGCGTGAGCCGTCGCGTCCGCCACAGTCGGGTGACGCGCCAGCGCGTCAGCCCGCGGTCCGGGCGGCCGCGCGCAGCAGCTCCTCGCGGACGGCGATCTTGGCCCGCTCCCGCCCCTGGGTGCGGCCCAGCGCGGCCTCGGCGAGCTCGATCGCCCGCCAGCCCTGCCAGGTCACCACGGGCATGCCCCGCTCCTCGCACAATGCGACAACGGCCTCGGGGTCGCGGACGGGCGCGCGCGGCAGGCACGGCGCGTCCTCGAACAGCGAGCCGACCGTCTCGTTCGCGTCCTGCTTGTTCGTTCCGATGACCCCGGTGGGACCCCGCTTGATCCAGCCGGCCACGTACTCGCCGGGGGCGGGCTCCCCGTCCCGCAGCACCCGTCCGGCCTCATGCGGCACGACGCCGGTGTCCTCGTCGAAGGGCAGCCCGGGCATCGCCACCCCGCGGTAGCCGACGGAGCGCAGCACGAGCTCGGCGTCGACCGTGCACGTCCGGCCAGTGGGGGTGGCGTGCCCCGCCTCGTCGACAGTGGTGCGCTCGAGGCGCAGCCCGCTCACCTGGCTGCCGCCGAGCACCTCCACCGGGCTGAGGAAGAACCGCAGGTGGACACGCCGGGGCCGGCCCTCCGGGACCCGCTCGGCCCAGCCCTGCAGCACGTCGAGGTTGCGCTGCGCGGGCTTGGGGAGCGCGGCACGCACCTCCTCGGACACGGCCGCCTCGGAGGGGTCGACGAGGACGTCCGCGTTCGCCACCTCGCCGAGCTCGCGCAGCTCCTTGGTCGTGAACTTCACCTGCGCCGGGCCGCGCCGGCCGACCAGGTGGATGTCCCGCACCCGGCTGTGCTCCAGCGCGACGAGGACGTGGTCGGGGATGTCCGTGGCGCGCAGGTCGTCCGCGGACCGGGCGAGCATCCGGGTCACGTCGAGCGCGACGTTGCCCACGCCGATCACGGCCACGCTCTCCGCGTCCAGGGTGAAGGCGTCCCGCGGGGAGTCGGGGTGCCCGCCGTACCAGGCGACGAACTCGGTCGCCGAGTGGCTGCCGGGCAGGTCCTCCCCCGGGACGCGAAGCCGCCGGTCGATGGCGGCACCGTGCGCGAACACCACGGCGTCATAGTGGCGGTGCAGCTCCGCCAGCGGGAGGCGGTCGCCGCCCACCTCGACGTTGCCGAGGAAGCGTACGGCCGGGTCCCCGAGGATCTTCGCCAGCGTGAGGCTGATGGACTGGATCTTGGGGTGGTCCGGGGCGACGCCGTAGCGCACCAGCCCGAACGGGCAGGGCAGCCGGTCGAGCACGTCGACCGCCACCTCGTCGTGCGAGGTGAGCGCCGCCGCCGTGTAGGCACCGGCGGGGCCGGACCCGACGACCGCCACGCGGAGCATGGCGCCACTGTGACACGGGCCGGGCTCGACGGCGGCCGGGTGACGGGTCAGAGGTCGGCTCCGGCGCCCGGTGGTGACCAGGAGCCGGCGGGCGACCCGAGAGCGGGCGGTGCCCCGGCCTCGCGGGCCCCCGGGTCGGCGGTGATCGGGCGCAGGCGGTCGCGCGAGTCCTCGAGGTGGAGGCGCATGGCTCGCTCCGCGCCCGCCGTGTCCCCGGCGGTGACGGCCGACACGATGCGCTCATGCTCGGCCAGCGCGTGGATGCCGACCTGCTTGACGTAGTAGAGGCGGAACACGTGCAGGTGGCAGTGCGTCCGCTCGAAGGCGAGCCGGACGTTGTCGTTGCCCGACATCCCCGTCACCAGCGCGTGGAAGCGGGCGTCGTGCGCGGTCAGCGCCTTGTACCTGTCGTACCCGGCCGGTGGGGCGTCGTCGAAGGAGGCGACCTCGGCGGCCAGCCGGGCGTGGTCGTCAGGACCGGTCCGCTCTGCCGCCCGGGCGGCCGCCCAGGGCTCGATGAGCAGCCGGAACGCGAAGAGGTCGTCCAGCTCCCTGCGGGTCAGCAGGGCCGTTGCCCGGTACCCCCGCAGCGGCTCCTTGACCGCCAGCCCGTCCGCCTCGAGCCGGGCCAGCGCCTCGCGCACCGGGGTGGGCGAGACGTCCAGGTCGGCGGCGACGCCGTCGATGGAGATCCGCGCCCCGGGGACGATGTCGTGGTCCATGACCATCGCCTTGAGGGCCTCGTACACGTCGTCCGCGAGCCCGCGCCGTCGGGGCAGTGCTCCCCGCTCTGTCTGGTTTGTGCGCACTTGACGACTTTCGGCTGAGGTGACCACAATCGCGGTTCAATGGGCGTGATCCTATAGGATCTAGGATTTCCGGCAACCCTGGATCGCCCCGCGCCACGCCCGACAGCGACCGACCGTCCCTCACCCGCCGTCTGGAAGGGCCCCATGGAGATCGTCCGGTACGCGGAACGCGACACCCGCGCCGTGCACGCTGGCGTCCGCCACGAGGGGCGGGTCCGCCCCGTCAAGGGCGTCGCCACCCTCGCCGACCTGCTCACGCTGCCGCTCGACGCGCTGCGCGCCCGGGTCGAGGACGCCGCCGGCGACGCCGGCCGCCCGGTCGGCGAGGTGCTCGTCCTGCCGCCGGTGGACGGGCTCACCGAGGTATGGGCGTCCGGCGTCACGTACGAGCGCTCGATGGACGCCCGGGTCGAGGAGAGCCAGGGGCAGGACGCGTACACCCGGGTGTACGGCGCCGAGCGCCCCGAGCTGTTCGTGAAGTGCCCCGCCTGGCGGACCGTCACCGACGGCGAGCCCATCGGCGTCCGGGAGGACTCCTCGGCCACCGTCCCCGAGCCGGAGCTCGCGCTCGTGGTGAACCGGCAGGGTGAGATCGTCGGGTACGCGGCGTGCGACGACCTGACCGCCCGCGACCTCGAGGCCGAGAACATGCTGTACCTGCCCCAGGCCAAGACGTACGCGGGGTCGTTCGCGCTCGGCTCGGGCATCCGGCCCGCCTGGGAGGTGCCCGACCCGTACGCGCTCGGCATCTCCGCCACCGTGCACCGGGACGGCGGGGTCGCCTGGGCCGCGGAGACGTCCACGGCCCACCTGCACCGCCCGTACACGGACCTGGTCGAGCACCTCGTGCAGCCGCTCGACCTGCCGTTCGGCGCCCTGCTCGCCACGGGGACGGGCATCGTCCCCGAGCTCGACTTCACGCTGCGTCCGGGCGACGTGGTGGACATCGCCATCGACGCGGTAGGACGGGTGTCGAACCCCGTGCAGCGGGGACGTGAAGCATTCGGGTGGCTCACCGAGGCGCTCAGCGACCCGTTCGCCCGCGAGTCCGTACGACAGGAGGCAGGCAGCACATGACCCCCACCGCCCCGACCACCTCGCACACCGGGGGCACGTCGGACACGTCGCCGGCCGAGCTGGAGCACGTGCTCGCCGCCGCCGAGGCGGCCGCCGGGCCGTACGGCGACCTCCCCGCCGCCGACCGGGCACGGATGCTCCGCGCCGTCGCGGACACCATGGACGCCCACGCCGACGAGCTCGTCGGGCTCACCGACACCGAGACCGGCCTGGGCAGCCCTCGCCTCCCCGGCGAGCTCAAGCGCACGACCATCCAGCTGCGCATGGTCGCCGACGTGCTGGAGGAGGGCTCCTGGGTCGAGGCGGTCATCGACACCCCGGACCCGGACGCGCTGCCCACCCCGCGTCCCGACCTGCGCCGGATGCTCGTCCCGGTCGGGCCGACGCTCGTGTTCGCGGCGAGCAACTTCCCGTTCGCGTTCAGCGTCGTGGGCGGCGACACCGCGTCCGCGCTGGCCGTCGGCTGCCCGGTCGTCGTGAAGGCGCACCCGGGCCACCCGGAGACCTCCCGGCGTACGGCCGACCTCGTCGGCAAGGCACTGCAGGGCGAGGGCGCCCCCGACGGGACGTTCGCGCTCGTCGAGGGGATGGACGCGGGCACCTCCGCGCTCACGGACCCGCGGGTGAAGGCGGCCGCGTTCACTGGGTCCGTGGCCGGCGGCCGGGCGCTCTTCGACATCGCGAACACGCGCCCCGACCCGATCCCGTTCTACGGCGAGCTGGGCAGCCTCAACCCGGTGTTCGTGACCCGCGGTGCCGTCGCGGCCCGCGGGCAGGACGTCGTCACCGGCTTCGCGGGCTCGATGACGATGGGCACCGGGCAGTTCTGCACCAAGCCCGGCCTGCTCCTGCTGCCCGAAGGCCACGGGCTGGACGACGCGCTCACCGAGGCGTTCGCCGGCGCAGCCCCGGTCCGCATGCTCAACGAGCGGATCCACGCCGGGCACCACGCGACCCGCGCGGAGCTGGCCGGCCGGCCAGGTATCCGGGTCCTCGTCGACGGGGAGGACGGTGCCGGCCAGGAGGGCATCGCGGCCGCGCCGACCCTGCTCACCACGACCGCATCGGCGCTGCTCGAGGACTCCGAGGCCTTGCTCACCGAGTGCTTCGGGCCCACTGCGCTCGTCGTGGAGTACGCCTCCGGCGACGAGCTGCTCGCGGTGGCGGACGCCCTGGAGGGCAACCTCACCGCGACCGTGCACGGTGAGGACGGCGAGTCGGACGAGGTCGCACCCCTGTGGCGGGCCCTGCGGGACCGCGCCGGGCGCCTGCTCTGGAACGGCTGGCCCACCGGCGTCGCGGTGACCTGGGCGATGCAGCACGGCGGGCCGTGGCCGGCCACCACCGCCTCCCTGCACACGTCCGTCGGGATGACCGCGACCCGTCGGTTCCTCCGCCCTGTCGCGTACCAGGGGACGCCGGAGCCGTTGCTCCCCCGTGCGCTGCGGGACCGCAACGCGCTCGGCCTCCCCCGCCGGGTCAACGGCACCGTCACCACGGAGGACGTGACGCCATGAGCAGCGGACCGTTCTCCGCCGTCGCCGGGATGCGGATCGGGGCCGACCTGCCCCGGTGGCTCCCGATCCGTCGAACCGGGTCGCTGCCCGAGGAGGCGGACCCGGCCGGCGCGGCCAGTCACGCCCTCGACCCGCTGTGCGCCCGGCTCCAGCCCGGGACGCGGGTGGCGGTCGCCGTGGGCAGCCGCGGCGTGGCGAACCTGTCCGCCGTCGTCCAGGCAGTCGTCGCACGGCTGGTGGAGGCGGGGGCCGAGCCCTACGTCGTGCCGGCGATGGGCTCGCACGGCGGGGGCACGGCCGACGGTCAGCGCCAGGTGCTGGCCGACCTCGGCGTGTCCGAGGAGACGGTGGGCGTCCCCGTCCGCGCGACCATGGACACGGTCGTGGTGGGCCGCACGCCGGACGGGTTCGAGGTCCACCTCGACGCGGAGGCCGCGGCCGCCGACGGGATCCTGGTCGTCAACCGGGTGAAGGCGCACACGGACTTCCGCAGCGAGACTCCTGAGGGGACCTTCGGCAGCGGGCTCGCCAAGATGTCCGTGATCGGGCTGGGCAACCACGCGGGCGCGTCCCGGGTGCACGCCTACGGCTCGGCGTCGCTCCCCCGCCACATCCGGGCGGCCGCGACGGTGCTGCGTGAGGCGGGGCACCTGCTCGGCGGCGTCGCGCTCATCGAGAACGCCGCCGACCGCACCGCTCGGGTCGCCGCGGTGGACGCCGACGGGATCGGTGGCCCGGCCGAGGCAGACCTGCTCGACGACGCACGCAGCCGGGCCGGTGCGCTCCCCGTGGACACGCTCGACGTGCTCGTCGTCGACATGATGGGCAAGGACATCTCCGGCTCCGGCATGGACACGAACACACTCGGCCGTATCTGGGTACCCGGCGTCGAGGAGCCCGACCGCCCGCAGGTCACCGCGGTGACCGTGCACGACCTCACCCCGACCTCGCACGGCAACGCCGCGGGGATCGGGCTCGCCGACCTCGTCCCGTTCCGTGTCATCGACAAGATCGACCTGCACGCCACGTACCTGAACTCGATCACCTCGGGGACGGGCGGGCTGCGGCGCGGGCGCCTGCCGATGGTCCTCGCCACCGACGCCGACGTGGTGTGCGCCGCAGTCCGCATGAGCGGGCAGCCCGACCCGGGCCAGCTGCGCCTTGCCCGGGTCCGCAGCACCAGGCACCTCGACACGCTCATGGTGTCCGAAGCGCTCTGCGCCGACGGCCCGCCGCCCGGGTACGAGGTGCGCGGGCCCGCTGCCCCTGTCGCGTTCACCCCGGAGGGAGACCTGCCGCCGTGGCCGGACCTGGGCTGAGTCAGCCGAGCCAGGTGAGACAGCCGAGCCCTCGCCCGAGGGTGGCGCTGTTCGGCTCCTGCGCGGCCGACCTCGCGATGACCCGGGTCATCGAGGACAGCGTCACCGTGCTCGAGGCCGCCGGGTTCACCGTCGACGTGCCGGCCGAGCAGACCTGCTGCGGGCAGATGGCCCTGAACTCGGGGCATCCCGACCCGGCCCGGGTGCTGATGCGCCGCTGGATCGACGTGTTCTCGCCGTACGGCACGGTGGTGAGCCCGTCCGGCTCGTGCACGGCGACCGTGTCGCACCAGTACCCGCGCGTTCTCGAGCCGTCCTGGAGGACCCGCGCGGAGGACGCCGCCGGGCGCACGTACGAGCTCACGCAGCTGCTCTCCGACACCCCGGGCGCGCTGGACCGGCTGGACCTCGCCCTGGACGCCAGGGTGGCCTGGCACGACTCCTGCCACATGCTGCGCAGCCTCGGCGAGGCGACGTCGCCGCGGACCGTGCTCTCCCACGTCCGCGGGCTCGAGCTCACCGAGGTGCCCGACCACGACGTCTGCTGCGGGTTCGGCGGGACGTTCGCGACGAAGTTCCCCGAGCTGTCCTGCGCGATGGCCGACCGCAAGCTCGACGCGGCGTCCGCCGCCCGGGTGGACGCGCTCGTGTCCGCCGACCCCGGATGCCTGCTCCACCTGGGCGGTCGCTCGGCCGGCCGTGAGAGGGCCGGGCTGCCTGTCGTCCACGTGGCCTCGCTGCTCCGCACCGCCCTCCCCGACCGCCGGCACACCGGCCTGGCCGGGGCCCTCGCGGACGCACCGGCCGACGGAGCCGGCGTACGACCCGCACCCGAGAGGAGCCCGGCGTGAGTGACGTCGGCGAGCACCGGGCGTCCACCGCGCTGGCCGGCCGGAGCGGCCTGCACCCCGACCGTCCGGACTGGGCCGCCTCGGACCTCCCGGCGCACCGCCGGCCCCTGCCGCTGCTGACCCGTGAGGCGATCGGCCGGCCGGAGTCCGGGCGTACGGCCGACCGGCTCGACCACCGCAGCCACGAGTGGGCGCAGGACCAGTGGCCGGGCAGGCTCGGCGAGCTGCGCGAGCGCGCGGCGGCGCTGCGCCGGGAGACGCTGCGCGACCTCGACGGCCACCTCGACCGGCTCACGGCGCGGATCGAGGAGGCCGGGGGCGTCGTGCACCGGGCGCGGACCCAGCACGAGGCCGCCGACATCGTCGCGCGGCTCGCCCGCGACCGGGGCGTACGGCTCGCACTGAAGTCGAAGTCGATGGTGTCCGAGGAGATCCACCTCAACGCACGGCTGGAGTCCGACGGGGTGCAGGTCGTGGAGACCGACCTCGGCGAGTACATCGTCCAGCTCGGGGACGAGCGTCCGGCGCACATCGTCGCGCCCGCCATCCACCTCTCCCGCGAGGACGTGGCCGCCCGGTTCTCCGGCCTCGAGGGCGGGCCCGGACGCGACGAGGACGCGGTCACGCTCGCCCGGTTCGCCCGGGAGCGGCTCCGCGAGGACTACCACCACGCCGACATGGGCATCAGCGGCGTCAACTTCGCCGCGGCCGACACCGGCACGCTCGCGATCGTCACGAACGAGGGCAACGCCGACCTCGTCACCTCCCAGCCGCCGGTGCACGTCGCGCTGATGACCGTCGACAAGGTGATCCCTCGCCTCTCCGACTTGGGGACGCTCGTCCCGCTGCTCTCGTACGCGGGAGCGCACCAGCAGGTGAGCGTGTCCCAGACGCTCGTCACCGGGCCGCGCCGCGAGGGCGAGACCGACGGGCCGCAGGAGCTGCACGTCGTCATCCTCGACGGGGGACGCCGCGACATCGTCGGCACCCGGTACGAGGAGGTGCTCACCTGCATCCGGTGCGGGGCCTGCCAGACGGCGTGCCCGGTGTTCCGGACGCTCGGCGGCGGGCACGCGTACGGCTCGGTGTACGGCGGGCCGATCGGGGCCGTGCTCACGCCGCTGCTGTCCGACCGGCCGGAGGACCGTGACCTGCCCTACCTGTCGAGCCTGTGCGGCGCGTGCGGTGACGTGTGCCCGGTGAAGATCCCGTTGCCGGACATGCTCGTCGACCTGCGTGCGGACGCCGTGCAGGCGGCGTCCGACCGCAAGGGCGCAGCGTCCCGTACGGCGTGGCGGATGTGGGCCACCGCCTGGTCGTCCCCCCGCGGGTACGCGCTGAGCGCGACGTTCGCCCGCGCCGGGGGCAGACTGCTACCCCGCCGCTGGGCCGCCCGCCTGCCCGGCCTGCCCGGAGGGTGGGCACGCGGGCGGACAATGCCCGTCACGAGCCGCGCAGGGG
>JBOGEN010000107.1:0-78832 GCA_050743265.1 Actinomycetes bacterium | reverse complement strand
CGGCGGAACTCCCCGTCGGTGGCCGACTGCAGGCCCACGTCCTCCTGCATCCGCACCACGTCACGGATCGCCTCGTCCTCGATCGCGCGCAGCTCCGCCGCGGGCAGGCGCCCGGCGGCGTGCTCGTCACGGGCGTGCAGCAAGGGCTTGGGGCGCAGCAGGCTGCCGACGTGATCCGCGCGGAAGGGAGGGGTCTGTCGAGGTGCCACGAGGCGTTCCTTTCTCACGTGGACCGACGGCCGTGGTCGGGCGGGTCGGACAGGCCTGGTCGGCAGGCGTACCCCCAACCTAGGAAGCCGGCGCACGCGAGGGATCGGCCCCATAACGGCTCCTGGGTCACCGATACGGCCGGTCGCGCCTACGTCATCCGTCCCGATCGGTCCGCGGAGGAGCACTCGACCACGACGGGCGCTCCACGCGGACGAGCGCTCAACCAGCAGGAGGGATGAGCCCTTCGCGGATCGCGAGCAGGGCGGCCTGGGTACGTGAGGACAGCTGCAGCTTGCTCAGCACGTTGCTCACATGCGTCCGCGCCGTCCGCTCGCTGATGACCAGGTGGTCCGCGATCTCGCGGTTCGACTCGCCCTGGCCGACCAGGACGAGGATCTCCCGCTCGCGGGCGGTCAACGACGCGAGCCCAGCCTGGGGGGCCGACATCCGCCGCGTGAGCTGGCGGGCGACTGCCGAGTCGAGGTGCAGCTCCCCCGCCACGGCGGCGCGGATGGCCAGGGCCACCTCCTCCGGGTCCGCGTCCTTGAGCAGGTACCCGGCCGCCCCGGCCGAGAGGGCGGCGTGGACCCGCTCCACCTCCCCGAAGCTGGTGAGGACGACGACCTTGACCTCCGGATGGGCCCGGGCGATGGCCTCGGTCGCCTCCACCCCGTCCATGCGCGGCATCTGGAGGTCCATCAGCACCACGTCGGGCAGAGGGTCACCGACGGTCTGCCGCTGCGCAAGCAGCCTGACGGCTTCCTCGCCGTCGGCCGCCTCACCGATCACCTCGAGCGACGGCACGGTCTCGACGTACGCCGACAGCCCGCGGCGGACGATCGCGTGGTCGTCCACGAGCAGCACCCGGATCACTTCGGTCGGCGCCTGCTCCTCGGTCATCGGTACGCCTCTTTCCCGGTCCTGGGTCGTTCGTCGCCGGCCGGAAGCATGACCTCGACGGCCCAGCCGCCGGTCGGACGGGGACCGGCCGTCAGCCGTCCGCCCCAGTGCTGGACGCGCTCCCGCATCGACACCAGCCCGAGGCTGCGGCGCGGTCGCGTCACGGGAGGTGCCCCGTTCTCCGGGCTGCGCCCGCACCCGTCATCGGTCACCTCGACGGCCAGTCCTCCGGGAGTGTCGGCGGGAACACCGAAGCGGATGTCCACGCGTGTGGCCCGGGCGTGCTTGACCACGTTGTGCAGCGCCTCCTGCACGATCCGGTAGAGGTCCTCCTCGGCTTCCCTGCCGACACTCAGGTCAGCGGGCGCGTGCACCTCGACGTGGACGCCCGCCCGTGCCTCCACGCTCGCGGCGTGCTCGCGGACGGCGGCGACCAGCCCCCGATCGGCCAGGTCGAGCGGCCGCAGCTCGAACACGAGACCGCGCAGGTCGGCCAGCGCGTTGTCGGACAGCTCCGCAAGCTCCTCCGCGGTGTTCCGCATCCGTGCGGGGTCGACGTGCTCGCCGTCGAGCTGGACGCGCAGCGCCTTGGCCTGCATGCGCATCGAGAAGACCTGCTGCACGACCGAGTCGTGGAGGTCGCGCGCGAGCCGTCGCCGCTCGTACAGCTGGGCCTGCGACCGTGTCTGGGCGAGCAGCATGGCCGTGTCGATGGCGACGGCGGCGTGGTCGGCCATCGCCTCGAGAAAGTGCAGCGACCGGGGACCCGGATCCTCCCCCGGGACGTAGAAGGCGTTGATCACCCCGACTGCACGCCCGCGTACGACGAGGGGCATGCACGCGAAGCTGTCCCAGGCCGGGCGGCCCATGATCTCGTGGAGCGGCGCCCAGGCGGGGTCGGCCATGACCGCGGGCTTGCGGTGGAGGACCACGACCGGCTTCACGCCGCGGATCGCGTCGATGAACCGGACCCGTGCGCCCAGCCTTCGGCACTCGCGGAACCTCTCGGTGAAGTCGTCCGCGTCGCCGAACCCGGACATGCCCAGCACCCGGAGCTCCTCGTCGGCGTTCTCGACCGCGAGGATCTGGACCGCGGCGATGGTCGTGGTCATGTGCACCTCGTGGGCGACCGCGTCGAGGGTCGCCCGCAGCGAGCCAGCCTCGGCCACGCTCGAGGCGGCCCTCGTGATCGCGGTCAGCCGCTCCTGCTGCCGGACGACCTCGGTCATGTCGTTGAACCAGACCGCGTACGTCCCCTCCGCGATCCGGGACCCGCGGTACTCGAGATCACGGCGACGTCCATTGGGGGCGTACCACACCATGCGGCGGCGTCCGCTCCCCACCGGGGGCGACAGGTCCCCGGGGTCGAAGGGCGCGGTGCGACCGACGAGCCGGTCGGCGTCCACGCCGAGGATGTGGGCGGCGGCCGTGTTGTGCGCGAGGACGCGGCCCTCGCCGTCGAGCACGGCCAGACCGTCGGACGACACCTCCACCAGCGCCCGGAGGACCGCCTCGTCGCTCCCACTCGGCGTCGGGGCTGTCACTGCTGTCGTCTCCGTGTCGCTCGGCACCTCTGCCTCAGAACCGGCATGTGGGCGGGGTCACAACCCCTCCAGGACGGTACCCAAGCGGCGGGCCACCCATCCGCCTGGGTGTGTCTCCGCAGGCCAGGCGGGCCTCGGTAGGCTTCGCGCCACCCGTGGCCGTGGTGGGGCGGGGGCCCGGCACCGCGTGGAGGACGACGTGACGACAGCGGAACAGCAGCAGCCGTACGACGACGCGATCTCGTCCCACCGCCGGGCCCTGCTCGATCGGCTCTTCGACCTGCGCGGCCGCCACGTTCTCGTGACCGGCGCCGCGAGCGGGCTCGGTCGGGCCGTCGCCGAGACGATGGCGGACGCGGGAGCAGATGTCACGCTCGTCGACGTCGACTCCGAGGCGCTCGAGGAGGTCGCCGCCGAGCTCTCCGGCCAGGACGGCTCGGTCCACACCGCCGTCTGCGATGTCGCCGACCCTTCGGCGGTCACCTCCACCGTGCAGGAGGCTGCCACCCGGTTCGCCGGGCTGGACGTCGTCTTCGCCAACGCCGGCATCGCCGGAGCCCGGCGGGCGTCCGCCCCGGACACCGCAAGCCTCGAGCACGTCCGGCGCGAGGACTGGGACCGCGTCCTGTCCGTCAACCTCACCGGGATGCTGTACACGATCCAGGCGACCGCCTCGGTGATGCGCCCACGGCGTTCGGGGCGGATCATCGTCACGGCGTCGACCGCCGGCCTGCGCGCGGACCCGATGGTCGGCTACGGGTACGTCGCCTCCAAGGCTGCGGTCGTCAACGTCGTCCGTCAGGCGGCACTCGACCTCGCCCCGTACGACGTCCGGGTGAACGCCATCGCGCCGGGTCCCTTCCGCACGAACATCGGCGGCACAGGGCCGAGAAACCCTGACGCGGAGGCGGTGTGGGCCCGCACCGTGCCCCTCGGCCGCATGGGAGACCCCGCGGAGGTCCAGGGCCTGGCGCTGCTCCTGGCCTCGCCTGCCTCGAGCTTCATGACCGGGGCCGTGGTCCCGGTCGACGGAGGAGCGCTGGCTCTCTCGCACGCGCTGTGACCTCTCGGGGGACCTCGGGGCCGCCGCCAACCGGTCCGTCGTAGGTCAGGCCGTGATCGCGCCGTCGACGAGGTGGGTGGCGCCGCTGACGTAGCTGGCCTCGTCCGACAGCAGCCACGTCGCCAGGTTCGCCACCTCCTCGGCCGTGCCGTAGCGCCCCACCGGCACGCGGGCGGCGACACGCGCGTACGCGCCGGCCGGGTCCTCCGGATCGATCTGCTCGGTCAGGGCCCGGGCCATCCGGGTGTCGATGTGGCCGGGTGCGATGGCGTTGACGCGGATCCCGAAGGGCGCGGCCTCGAGCGCCGCGCACCGGGTCAGCCCGATGACCGCGTGCTTGGAGGCGACGTACGGGCTGAACGCCGGGCCGCCCTTGACGCCCGCCATGGACGCGGTGTTGACGACAGCGCCACCACCGTCCTGCCGCTTCATCACCCGCAGCACCTCGCGCAGGCCGAGGAAGACGCCCCGTGCGTTCACCGCCATGACGGCGTCGAAGTCGGCGACCTCGAGCTCGGTGATCGGCAGCATCCTCCCCTCGATGCCGGCGTTGTTGAAGAAGAGGTCGATGCGGTCGGCGTGCCGGGTCGCCTCCCGGACGTACGCCGCGACGTCGGCCTCCTGGCTCACGTCGGCGCGCACGACGCGAACCGGCCCGTGATCGCCGAGCTCGGCAGTGGCCTTCGCCAGCCCCTCCTCGTCCCTGTCGACCAGGAGGACGAGGGCACCGTCGGCGAGGAGTCGTGCGGCCACGGCCTTGCCGAACCCGGAGGCCCCGCCCGTGACGACCGCTGACCTGCCGTCGAACCTGCCGCGTATGGGGCGCTCCTCCGTCATTGCGGGTCACCGGGGTTCGTCCCGGCCAGGACGTTCGCGGTGCGCTCGCGGATGCCGTCGTCCCAGTCGTGGTCCGTGAGGGCGTACAGCCGGTCCTCCCGGACCGCGTCGAGCAGGCGGTCGGCGACCGTGTCGGGGGACATCCCGTCGGCCAGCAGCCGGTGCATCCGCTCGCGCTTCTCGGCCCCGCTCCGGGCACCTGGCGTCTCGGTCGTGTTGCGCAGCGTCTCGGGGCGGTTGCGGCTGCCCCGGAACAGGTTGGTCGCGATGATGCCGGGGCAAAGCGCGGTCACGCCGATGGCGGCGTCCCTCGCGCGCAGGTCGTGGTGCAGCACTTCGGTGAACGCCAGGACCGCGTGCTTCGCGATGCCGTACATGTTGCTGGGCCGGATGACGGAGGTCATCGACGCGGTGTTGACGACGTGGCCCTCCTCGCCGTGGTCCAGCATGTGCGGCAGGAAGGCGCGCACCCCGTGGACGACGCTCCAGAAGTTGACGTCGACCGTCCACGTCCAGTCGCGGTCGGTGGCCTCCCAGATCGCCCCGTCGAGGTAGCCCTCGACGCCGGCGTTGTTGCAGAGCAGGTGCACCCGGCCGTACGCGCGGATCGCCTGGTCGGCCATGTCGTCGACGTCGTGCTGCTGCGACACGTCCGTACGGAGGCCAAGCACGCGGTGGCCCTCGGCCGTGAGCCGGGAGACCGTCTCGTCGAGCGCGTCGACCTGGATGTCGGCGGCGACCACGCTCATGCCCTCCTCGGCGAACCGCCGCGCGAACGCCCGCCCCATGCCACTGCCCGCGCCCGTCACCACGGCGACCTTGCCGGCGAGATCCTTCATGCGGCTCCCTCTCCTCCGCTGCGTGCGCTCGCGGACCGAGACGGCTGGACGAGCACCCGCACCGCACCGCCCGGACGCTGCAGCCGCGTCAGGGTGTCCGGCGTCGCCTCCAGCGGCACGCGGTGGCTGACCAGCGCGTCCCCGGACACCCGACCGGCCAGCAGGTGCTCGACGGCCTGCGCATAGTCGGCGGGGCGGAACGCGCAGCTGCCCACCAGGGTCAGCCCCCGGCTCACGAGCCCGCCGACGTCGACCGTCTCGGGATCGCCGCGCAGCGCCACCTGGACGCAACGTCCCCCGGGCCGCAGCACGCTCATGATCTCCGCCAGCGCTCCCGTGGCGCCGGAGCACTCGTACGCCGACCGGAACGACACGTCGTGGTCCCTGGCCCACGTCACGAGGTCGGTCTCGCCGCTGTCGAGCACGACGTCCGCCCCGGCGGCGGCCGCCGCGTCCCGGCGTACGGCAGACCTGCCGACGGCCACGACGCGCTCGACGCCGCACAGGCGCAGCGCCATGACCACGTTCAGGCCGATCGCGCCCACGCCGTACACCAGCACCGCGTCACCGGCACCGGGCTCGCCGAGGTCGAGGGCACGCAGCGCAACGGCCAGCGGCTCGGCGTACGCCCCGACCTCCGGGTGGACCTCCTCCGGCAGGGCGACGAGCTGGGCCGCGGGCACCGCCACGTACTCGGCGTAGGCCCCCGGCGCGCTGAGGCCGATGTTGGGGACGCGCGGGCACCGGAACGGCAGTCCCGCCCGGCAGGCGGGACAGCCGCCGCAGCCCCCGACCGGGTTGACCGCCACCGGTGCTCCGACGCGCCACCCGCGCACCTTGCCGCCCGTGGCCACGACCCGCCCGGAGAACTCGTGGCCCAGGACCTGGCCCGCCGCCACACCCCCGCTCGCGACGAGGTGGACGTCGGATCCGCAGATGCCGCACGCCTCGACCGCGACGACGACTCCCTCGGCACTGGTGTGCGGGTCCGGCACCTCCGTCACCGCGGTGCCGCCGGGCACGCACACCACCGCCCGCACGGCTCAGGCCCCCAGCAGCGCGCGAACCTGACCCGCCACCCCGTCCGGGGTGAGGCCGTAGTGCCGGTGCAGGTCCGCGGGCAGGCCGACCTCGAGGTCCTCGTCCGGCAGGGCGAGCGTGCGGAGCGCGCACGAGAGCCGACGCCGCCCGAGCTCCTCGGCCACCAGGGCCCCGAGCCCGCCGATCTCGCTGTGCTCCTCGACGGTGACGATCGCACCCGTGGTCTCCGCCGCATCGAGGATCGCCTCCCGGTCGAACGGCTTGAGGTAGGCGGCGTCGAGCACCGCGGCGTCGATGCCCTCCGGCGCCAGGGTTCGTGCGGCCGCGAGCGCGAGACCGACCCCGAGGCCGTGCCCGACGATCGTCACGTCCCTGCCGCCCCGGACGCGGACCCAGCGACCGGGCGCGAACGTCGGCGGTGCGGAGTACACGGGCGCGGGCCCCTCGCTGATCCGGTAGTAGACCGGGCCGGGCAGGTCGTACGTCGAGCGCAGCAGCCCTGCAGTGGCGTGGGAGTCCGCGGCCGCGACGACCGTGAGGTTGGTGAGGCTGCGGGCGATGGCGACATCCTCGACGGCGTGGTGGCTCGTGCCGAAGAAGCCCATGGCCAGCCCGGACAGGCGGGCGACGAACCGTACGGGCAGACGGGTGTAGGCGACGTCGGTGCGCAGCTGCTCCGCGCACTTGATCGCCCCGAACGGCGCCATGGACAGGACGTACGGCCGCAGCCCGCAGGCCGCCATGCCCGCGGCGACCGAGACCGTGTTGGTCTCCGCGATGCCGAGCTCGACGTAGCGGGCCGGGTGACGCGCGCGCAGGTCGGCCAGCACGGCGCTCATGTCCGCGGACAGGGCGACCACGTCGTCGTGCTCGTCCGCCAGGCGGGCAATCTCGACGCCCACCGGGTTGGTCACGGCCGCGGTGTGCCGGGTGTCGTCCGCGAAGACGTCGACCATCCGGTCGCGGACCTGCGGCTCCTCGGTCGTGCTCATCGCATCCTCGCCTCGATCTCGGCGCGGGCCCGGTCACGTTGCTCGGGGCTGAACAGGCCCAGGTGCCAGGCCTGGGCGGACTCCTCGGTCATCGCGAGGCCCTTGCCCTTGCGCGTCCGCGCCACGACGCAGGTGGGCGGGCCCTCGCCAGCCGACGGCAGGGCGTCGAAGACCGCGCAGAGCGCGCCGACGTCGTGTCCGTCGACCTCCACCGCGTCCCATCCGAAGGCGCGGAAACGGTCGGCCACGGGCTCGATGGAGATGGCGTCGGACGTCGGGCCGTGCCCGGAGAAGCCGTTGGCATCGACGACGGCGACCAGCCCCCGCAGGCCGTAGTGGCCGGCGGCCATGACCGCCTCCCAGACCTGGCCCTCCTGGATCTCGCCGTCCCCGGTGAGCACGAAGGTCCGGGAGTCGCGTCCGGCCAGGCGGCCGGCCAGCGCCATCCCGACGCCCACTGACAGGTTGTGTCCCAGCGAGCCCGAGCTGAAGTCGACGCCCGGGGCGAGCCGCATGTTCGGGTGGTCGTTCAGCGGCGAGCCGATACTGCCGAACTGGCCGAGCCACTCCTCGGGAAAGTAGCCGAGGTCCGCGAGCACAGGCCAGAGGCCGGTCGCGACGTGCCCCTTGCCGAGCAGGAACCGGTCCCGGCCGGGCCAGCCCGGTTCGGCCGGACGCAGCCGCAGGGTCCGGTAGTAGAGCACGGCGAGGATCTCGGCACAGGAGAACGTGCTCGAGTAGTGGCCGAGCCCGGCCTGGTCCACCAGCTCGACGGTCCGGAGCCGGATCCAGTCCGCCCGCCAGGCAAGGTCCGCGAGCGGGGCGCCCTCGCGCCCGGTCGTGGCCGTGACGCCCTCCGGGGAGGTGCCGACGGCCGGGGTCGTGCCTGTCATCGCGACTCCGTGACGTACATCGACTTGACGTTCTCGTACGACCCGATCGCCTCAGGGCCGTTCTCGCGACCGAGGCCACTGGCCTTGTAGCCGCCGAACGGCGCCGTGACGTCGGGTGTGTAGCCGTTGAGACCGATCGTGCCGGTCTGGATCCGGCGGGCGACCGCGAGACCCCGCTCCGGATCCGCGGTGAAGACGCTGCCGCCGAGCCCGTACTCGGAGTCGTTGGCGAGCGCGACCGCCTCGTCCTCGCGCTCGTACGGCAGGACGCAGACCACCGGGCCGAAGATCTCCTGCCGCGCGAGCGGGGAGTCGTTGCGGACGTCGACGAAGACCGTCGGCGCGAAGTAGTAGCCGCGGTCGAGGCCTTCCGGGCGCTGGCCTCCGGTGACCAACCGCGCACCCTCGTCACGACCCTGCGCGACGTAGCCGGCGACACGGGTGCGCTGGCGCTCGCTGACGAGCGGACCCATCGTCGTGCGCTCGTCGAGGGGATCGCCCAGGACGAACCCGGTGGCGATGCCCCGCAGGGCGTCGACCACCTCGTCGTAGCGGGACCGGGGAGCCAGCACCCGGGACAGCAGGAAGCACGTCTGGCCGGCGTTGCCGAACGACCCCATCGTGAGCTGCGACGTCACGGTGCCGATGTCCGCGTCGGGCAGGACGATCGCGGCCGACTTGCCGCCCAGCTCCAGCGTGACGGGACGCAGCAGCTCCCCGCAGATGCTCGCGATGCGACGCCCGGCGGCCGTCGAGCCGGTGAAGGCGATCTTGTCCACGGCGGGATGACGGACGAGGTGCTCCCCGGTGTCCCGCCCTCCAGTCACGAGGTTGAAGACACCGGGCGGCAGCCCCGCCGCTTCGACGGCCTCGGCCAGGACGCAGGCGTCCAGCGAGGACTCGGCCGCGGGCTTGAGGACGACGCTGCAGCCCGCCGCGAGCGCGGGAGCCAGCTTGGAGATCGTCAGCGCCTGCGGGAAGTTCCACGGGACGACCATCCCCACGACGCCGAGCGGCTCCCGACGGACGAGGGTGTGGCCCGGCCGCAGGAGCGCGGGACGCGTCTCCTCCGTCTCACGGGTGCGCACCAGGCGCGCGTAGTACCGCAGCACGGCCACCGGACGCTCGACGCTGAAGCGACGCGAGACCGTGATCGGCTGCCCGATCTCGCGGCTGACCAGTCGGGCGAGGTCGTCGCCACGGGACTCGATCGCCGTGGCCAGTCGTTCGAGCGCGTCGGCACGGTCCTCGCGCGTCGACCGCCCCCACTCTCCCGCGTCCACGGCCCGACGGGCAGAGGCGACGGCCGCGTCCACGTCCGCCTCGTCGCCCCACGGCGCCGAGCCGAGTGGCTCCTCGGTCGCCGGGTCGACCAGCGCGACCGTACGGTCGGACGCCGCGGGCAGCCACTGCCCGTCCCGGAAGAGCGTCGTCCTGTCGGGGACGACGTCAGCGCGTGCAACGGCCACCGCGGGGTCGCCCACGGGTGGCCTACTGCTTGGCCACGGAGTCGTGCCACGGGATCGTGGCTCTCTTCGCCGCGGTCACCGCGAAGAAGAGGATGGAGCCCATGACGGCCAGCAGGACGATGACCGCGAACAGCTGAGGCGCGTCCAGTGCGTTGAGGCTCTGCACGACGAGGTAGCCGAGACCCTCGCTGCCCCCGAGGTACTCCCCGACGATCGCGCCGATCACCGCGAACACGATGCCGACCTCCGCGCCGGCGAAGACGTACGGCAACGTGCTCGGCAGCTCGAGGTTCTTGAAGGTCGCCAAGCGGCTGGCCCCGAGGCTGCGCATGACGTCCCGGTGACCAGGGTCGACCGAGCGAACCCCGAGCAGCACGTTCAGCATGATGGGGAAGAACGCCAGGATGGCCGCCATGATGATCTTCGACGTGGGGCCGAAGCCGAACCAGATCACGAACAGCGGGATGAACGCCACCTTCGGCACGACCTGGAAGGCGACCATGGCCGGCTGCATGGCACGCTCCAGCCACTCGACCCGCCCGAGGACCGCGCCGACGGCCACACCGGTGACCAACGCGAGGCCGAACCCGATCACGACCTCGATGAGCGTCACCTTGATGTGGCCCCAGATCGCCCCGGTCCCGAGCACCGTGACGAGGGAGTCGCCGACCTTGGCCGGTGAGGGCAGCGTGAACTCCGAGACCCCCAGGACGGACACCGCGAACTGCCACACCCCCAGCAGCAGGAGCAGCAGGATCGGGGAGCTGATCCACGGCAGGATCTTGTGCAGCCTCTCGCGGTCGATCATCACAGCTCCTCGTCGAGCTCGTGGCGCAGCGTACGGACTATCTCCTGGAACTCCGCGGTCGTCCCGGTGTCGAGGGACCGCGGGCGCGCGAGCTCGACGGGCGTCACGGACCGGATCCGGCCCGGGCGCGGCGTCAGCAGGACCACCCGGTCGGCCAGGAAGACGGCCTCCGAGATCGAGTGCGTCACGAAGACCACCGTCACGCCGGCGGCCGAGTGCAGTGACTGCAGCTCGAGGTTCATCTTGTCGCGGGTCAGCGCGTCCAGCGCGCCGAAGGGCTCGTCCATGAGCAGGATCGAGGGGTTGTAGCTCAGCGCACGGGCGATGGCGGCACGCTGTCGCATCCCGCCCGAGAGCTCGCGCGGGTACGCGGACTCGAAGCCCGCGAGCCCGACCATCTGGCACAGCTCCTGGGCCCGGGCCGCCCGGGCCTTCCTGCCGACCCCGCGCAGCTTGAGGGGGAGGGAGATGTTGTCCGAGACGCTGAACCACGGAAAGAGGTTGGCGTCCTGGAACACGACGCCGAACTGCTTCAGCGCCTCGTCGTCACGAGCGGTCCCCTTCCAGATGCCCTGGCCGTTCGCGCTCACCGAGCCCGAGGACGGGGGAAGAAGCCCGGACAGGATCCGGAGCAAGGTCGTCTTGCCGCACCCGGAGCGGCCGACCAGCGAGACGAACTCACCGCGGGAGACCGACAGGTTGACGTCGCTCAGCGCCTCCACCGTGCCGAGGCGCGCCTGGTAGACCTTGTTCACCTCGGACAGCTCGAGCTCGACCGACGGCTCCCGCCTGGCGGTGGCCTCGACCGTCCTCACGTCCGCGTCGTCATCTCGCACTGTGGCCTCGTATGCCATGGGGATGTCATCACTCCTCGTCCTGCCCGGGAACCTACCCCTCTGCCCTCGTTTCTCCCCCCAGGACGGAGAGTGGGCCGGGCGGGCTCAGCCCCCGGCAGGAGCGAACTTGTCGGTGAGCCAGTCCGCGGGGTTCATCCCGCCCGGGACGATCTTGGCGTCCACCATCTCGTCGTACGTCGCCTTCCAGACCGCCGGGTTGGTCTGGACGATCTTGTCCTGGCCGTCCGCCGTCCAGGCACCGACGTAGAGCTCGAGGGACTTCCTCGAGATCTCCTTGTCCTTGAACGCCGGGACCGCGTACTTGGCGGAGATGGTCTCCATCGTCTTCTCGAAGCCGTTCTTCTCGTCCTCGATCACGAACTCGATCGCATCGTGGATGCCGAGCAGGAACCGGCGGACCTGGTCTGCCTGTTCCGGGTCCTGGAGCTGGCGCTCGGAGGTCGTGTACTGCTGGTTCCCGGCCGAGATGACCGAGCTCGGCGCGAAGGAGAGTGCATCAGGCTCGTCCCTGAGGATGATCAGCGAGGTGTCCAGGGACACGACGTAGCCGTCGACCCGCCCCTTGCTCACCAGGTCGAACACGCCCGGAGTGAGCCCCACGACCTGCCGGTCGACCGAGGAGGCAGGAACCCCGCCCGAGGCGATCACCAGGTTCAGCGTGTTCTCGCTGGTGCCGCCGATCGACGGCAGGCCCATCTTGGCCCCGCGGAAGTCCTCGGGCTTCTGGAGCGGCCGGCGCTTGCTCGAGATGAACCGCAGCAGTCCGCCGCCCTTCTCGACCGAGCCCACGTTCACGAGTGGGGCGTCCTTCTGCGCGACAGCCACGATGGTCTCGATGTCACCCAGCCGCGTGATCAAGGCTGAGCCCTGGATGACTGTCTGGATCGCCGGCGCAGACCCGTTGGTGGCCTCGAACGTGACCTTGAGCCCGTGCTTCTCGAAGTGGCCACCTGCATCGGCGAGCATCTCGGCGGTGTTGGAGATGCTCTCGATCGGGATGACGTTGAGGAACGTCACCTCGTCGACCTTGCTCTCCGCGGAGCCCGTGGAGGAGTCCGAGGAGCCGCACGCACCGAGCAGAGCACCGCCCCCGGTGAAGGCCGCCATCAGTGCGGCGGACCTCCCCACGAAGTTGCGACGGGACATCGTGACGGGGGCGGCGAACGGTGAGCGGTCTCGGTCAGGCATCTCTGGGCTCCTTAGCCAGGTCCTGCGATGAGGGGAGGGGCGGAGCGGAGCGAAGGGGTGCGTGCCTCACCGGCACCGGTGGCCTCCGTCCGGAGCGGTCGATCCTGGACTGTGCCCGCGTCAGGCTAGGCCCGCGCCTGTGCCCGCCCCTCGGGCAAATGACGGCAGATGCCCGACACTCTCTCGGGCAGGCCCTACGTCATCCGTCGCGTGCGTGGGACGTGCCTCCGCGGGGTCGACCACGGGGCGCCCCTCAACCACCGAGGGTGGCGCCGGCGGCCACGGAGCCGACCTCGCGGGCGTACACCGACAGCCAGCTGCAGCCGACGACGGGGGGAGCCTGAGGCAGGCGCGACCGTCGCGCGTCGAGCGCGTCGTCGTCCACGAGGAGATCGAGGGTGCGCGCGTCGACGTCGACGGAGACGAGATCGCCGTCCTCCACGAGGCCGAGCGGACCCCCCGCAGCCGCCTCGGGGGTCACCTCCCCGACCACGAGCCCCCGGTTGACAAGGCCGGACATCTGACCGTCCGTCACGACGGCCACGTCGCCCCCCAGGCCGGCTCCGTCGAGGGCGAAGATGAAGGCGGACGTCAAGGCCATGCCGGGTGACCCGCGTGGGCCCAGCCCGCTCAGCACCACGACGTCGCCCGGCTCGACCCCTCCTGCCTTCACGGCGGCCAGCCCCTCGTCCCGGGAGCGGAAGACCCGCGCCGGTCCACGGAACCGCCGGGGTGCCTCGTCCGCCACGGTCCGCTTGACGATCGCGCCGTCCGGGGCGAGCGAGCCACGGACCACGACGATCGCGGGGTGGCGAGCCAGCGGACGGTCCAGCGACCGGATGGTGTCCTCGTCGGCGACCTCGGCGTCTGCCAGCAGCTCCCCCAGCCGCGGGCCGGTCACCGTGGACGCCTCGAGATCGAGCAGGGGCTCGAGCTGGTTGAGCAGGGCACGCGTCCCGCCGGCGTCGTCGAACTGCTCGATGCGACGGTCCCCGTTGGGCTTCACGCCGGTGAGCAGGGGTACGTCCGCGGCGAGCTCCTCGAAGAGCCGCCAGATGTCCACGTCGCACGCGGCTTCCACAGCAACCGCCTGAAGGTGCTTGAGGGTGTTGATGGAGCCGCTCACGGCGAGGATCGCGGTCACCGCGTTCCGGAACGCCCCGGGGGTGAGGACGTCCCGCGGGCGATGGCCCTCGTGCACGAGGGCGACGATGCGTTCCCCGGCCTGGCGGACCGCCTGCCACATCCGGTCACCGTTCGCGCGGACGGGCGTGCTGCCCGCCATCGCCATCCCGAGGGCCTCGGCCGCGATGTGCATGGAGTTGGCCGTCCCCATCCCCGAGCACACGCCGGGACCCTCGATCGCGCACTCGCTCATCTCGCCGAGCTCCTCGGCCGTGAGACGCCCGGCGGCGACGTGCCCGGCCAGCAGGAAGACGTCCTCGAAGTCGATGGGCTCGCCGCGGTACCGGCCGCTGGCCTGGTAGCCACAGGCGACCACGATCGTCGGGATGTCGAGACGTGCGGCCGCCATGAGGTGTGCGGGCGTCGTCTTGTCGCAGGACGCCAGCGCGACCATGCCGTCGAGCAGCGCGCCCTCGACGGCGACCTCGATGTCGTTCACGATGAGGTCGCGGCTCGGGAGGATGTACCGGCCGGCGCACCCCGCACTGGTGACGGCGTCGCTGGGTGCGGCCGTGCGCACCTCGAAGGGCACTCCCCCGGCAGACCTGATCGCCTCCTTCAGAGGTCCGACGATCCCGTCCAGGTGGCTGTAGCAGCTGGCCAGGTCCGACGAGCTGTTGACGATCGCGATCTTCGGCTTGACCTCGTCCTCGGCGGAGATGCCCAGACGTCGCCACTGGGCCCGGCGCATCGCCCACCGCGTCGTCCCGGGATCGAAGTTGCTCCGAAGGGTGCGGGTCATCGCGTCTCCTGACGGTCGTACGGCACGCGACGGGTCACAGGTCCGTGCCCAGGTACGCCCCGTCCTCGACGAGACGCTTCTGCAGGACTGCGACGTCGACGTCCCGGCAGGCGACGCCCGCGGACAACGCGAGGTCGGACGCGACCCCGGCCGCCTGACCCATCGCGTAGCACGGGCCGGTGACCCGGGCCGCGGACTGTCCCCGCTGGGTCATCGAGGCGCAGCGGCCGGTGACGTAGAGGTTGTCGACGCCCTGGGGGAGCAGCATGCGGAACGGGAGCTGGTTGAAGCCCCGGGGGTGCTCGTCCCGGGCGAAGCGGAACTCGACGTCACCGGCCACGTGCGCCTCGACCGGCCATCCGTTCACGCCGATCGTGTCGGGGAAGTCCGCGCACGCGAGAACGTCCTCCTCGGAGAGCTGGTACGCGCCGACGATGCGGCGGGTCTCCCGGATGCCGATCTGCGGGGCGAGGTCCACGACGTACGAGTCCTCGAACCCGGGCGTGTGCTCCCGGATGAACGCGAAGGCGTCCCTGACCTGCCGCCTGCCCTTGATCTCCCCGTCGGTCAGCCCCCACACGTCCGTGCCGTCCACGGGACTGCCGTCGTCGTTGCTGAGCTGCGTGAGGTTGGCACGCCACTCGAGCGGGTTGCGCTGCGGCCGCACGATCGGCTTCTTCCGCGGGAACGTGTGCGTCCCCGCCCGCTCGGCGTCGTCCATGAGCGCAGCCACGGTCTTCCACGCCTCGCCCGCCCGGGCCGGGTCCACGCCGTTGATGCGGAACATCAGGGAGGGATAGAGCAGATGGGGCGCCTTCTCGTACGGCGCCCCGGACCACGCTGCCAGGTCACCGTCACCCGACGCGTCGACGAACACCCGACCGCGTAGGGCGCCACGTCCGGACTTGGACTCGACGAGCACCGCGTCGATCTCGGTGTCCGAGCGCATCGACACGCCGGCTGCCGTCGCGTGGAACAGGATCTCGCCGCCGGAGTCGAGGACGAGGTCGTCGGCCACCATCTTGTACGCGGAGATGTCGAAGGCCTGCGCCATGATCCGGTCCCGCACGGACAGGTGCGGCGGGTTGAGTCCGTCGAGGCGCTCCAGGCGCTCGAGGAGCTCGTCGGCCAGGCCACGGATGACCCGGACGTGCTCGCCGTGTACGCGGGCGTGGAGCCCGCAGAACGTGCTCAGCCCACCCATGGTGCCGGCTCCGCCGAGGAAGCCGTACCGCTCGAGGAGCAGCGTCGAGCGGCCGGTGCGGGCAGCGGCGGCCGCGGCCATCAAGCCGGCCGGGCCCCCACCGACCACGACGACGTCGTACTCACCCAGGACGGGCGTGGCCCGGGCCGGCTCGAGGATCTGGGTCTCCCGCGGTGACATCGGTGCGCCCTTCTCGGGGTGGTACGGCGGGGCGGGGTCTCAGCGCTCGGTGTCTCAGCGCTCGGTGTCTCAGTGCTCGGTGTCTCAGTGCTCGGCGGGCATCTCGATGCGCCCGAGCTCTCGACCCGTCCCCTCGAGGGCGCCCTCGAGGATCGCCTGCATCACCGGCATCGGGACGAGGCACTCCGCACACGCCTCCTCGGAGGCGGTGACCCAGAAGTCCACGGCCCCCTGCTCGTTGAGCCTCCACTCCGCCTGGTACCCGTCGGCGGCCAGCGTCCTCGCCACGTCCGCGAACGCGCCGTCCAAGGAGTCCTGAGCAACGGAGGGTCGATCTGCGGCAGTCACTGTCGCTCCTTCACTCGAGAGATGGCGGGGCGCCCGCCGCGGGGACCGAAGGTCTCGACGACCGTGGAGACCCCGGCGTTGAACGCTCCCGCGACGACCACGACGACGGCCTCGGGAGAGTTGAGCGCGCGGATGTCGTTGGCCTCTCGGATGTCGTTGGCCTCTCGGATGTCGTTGGCCTCACCGTCCGAGACCGCGTCGGGGTGCTCGCTCGGGAGGCGCCAGCGCGTGCTTCTCGAGACCCCCGCCTTTCCGGCGGCGTCGAGCGACCGCCGCGTGGTCACGGCCTTGTCGAAGACGGCCTCTTGGACGTCCCGCCGGGTCAGGCCGCCCCTGGCGAGCAGGTGAGCGTGCTCCGGCCCCAGGACGAGACACACGCTGACGGTCTCGTGGACGAGGGCACCCGTCCGCGCGACCGTGTTCGCCACATCGTTGAGGAGCTGGTCGCCGACGACGGTATGGCGCGCCTCCACGTGCACGGTGGAGCGCATCATCATCGCCGTGACGGTGCTCTCGTGCCGGGCGAACCCGAGCTCCTCGTGCAGCGGTGCCCAGGGGCTCTGCTCCTCGTTCTCGGCGATGCAGCAGGTGTACTTCGCCGGCGTCCCCTGGGTCGCCTGGTCCAGCTGGTGGGGACGCAGTCCGAAGACGTTCATGGCCGTCAGGCGGATCGCCCGGCCGATCGTGGCGTTCGCACGGAAGCCGGACCCGAAGACGTTGCCCGCTCCGTTGACGCCCAGGCGCGTCCTGATCGGACCGTTGACGAGGAGCAGGGTCGCGTTGCCCGTCGTGCTCTGCCAGATCCCCTTGCCGGCGTAGCCCTCGGCGTCGAGCGCCTCCCAGGCGGCGAGGACCACCGGGAAGTACTCCGGCCGGCACCCCGCCATGGCCGCGTTCACGGCGGCGAGGCGGACCGAGCACGTCCGGTTGAGGTGAGGCATGGAGAACACGACGTCCTCGGGGTCCCGAGAGACCTGGCCGAGGAACTCGGCGAGCAGGCTCTCCGAGCACGGCACCACGGGAAGGCCGTCCGTCCAGCCCTCGTCGTAGTAGCGCTCGAGCACGTCACGGGCCGCTACGGGGTCCAGGCCCGCCGGCTCGACCAGCGACGTCCCACCCGCGGAGGGATGCCTCACAGCTCCACACCCAGGACCTGGAGGACGCCTGGCAGCATCTCGTGCACCCTTTCTCTCACCTCACCGTGGGTCAGACTCGCCAGCGGGTGCGGCACCGTCACGTACTGGAACCCCGGGAACCCGTACGCCTTGGCCATGGCGTCGGCGGGAGTGCGAAACGCCTCCGTGCAGATGCTCACCGCTGGAACGCCGCCTCGCTCCAGCAGGATCCCGTCGGCCAGACTGGCCGCGCTGCAGGAGCCTCAATCGCCCACCCCCGTGACCACAAGATCGCACTCCCGAGCTATCAGCTCCACCTGGGACGCGGTAGCCGGGGTGCCGAAGTACGTCTTGGAGTACGAGAGCACCTCGCTGATCCCGTACCGGCGCGTCAGGATCTCGCCGAGCTCGTGCAGGAGGACGGCCGCGTTGGGCTTGGTGTTCTCCAGCAGCCCGAGCGTCGTGCCGCGCAGAGTCGCCGGCCTGCGCGTCAGGGTGGTGTCGGCGTCGAGGTCGAGGCCTCCGGTGGGGTCGATCAGGTTCTCGAACGCCATGTCAGCGGGCCCTTCCGGTGGTGAGGGCTCAGCGCCGTGGACGACGAGCAGCTGTCGTCAGCCACGACACCGAGCCGGGCGCGGTCTCCTGGAGTGTCCGCGACCGGGTCCGAGCACGTCCACGCGCAGATGACGGACCCGGCGAGCCGCACGCGGCCAACCCCGGTAAGTCATCTGACGTACCCGGCTGCTCGCTGCTCAGCGGCGAGGCCCCCTGCAGCTAGGGTTGGCCGGCATGGCCTCCTCCGGCGTAGACGCGCCGGAGGTACGCGCCGGCCTCCGCCCGGGGACACGCGTCGCGTGGGACGGCCGGGCCCGGCTGTGGAACGACGGCGCCGTCGTCACCGGCGGTGCACCGTGGGGCCTCGTCCGCGTGTCGGCGCGTGCGCGGCCGTTCGTACGCCGCGTCCATGCTGCCGGGGCATCGGGTGTGGTGCCCGACGGTGCCATCGAGGGCGCGACGGCTGACCTTCTCGTGCAGCGAGGAGTGGTGCATCCGGCCGTCGACCTCCGCTCCCTGGCTGGTGAGGTGGTCGTCGTCGTCCCGGCGCACGACCGGGTGGGCCTGCTCGAGGCCTGCCTGCGTCGCCTCGCCGGCGCACCGGTGGTGGTCGTCGACGACGGGTCCCGCGACGAGGTGGCCGTCCGGCGTGTGGCCGAGAGGCACGGGGCTCGCGTCGTACGCCTCGACGTGAACCAGGGCCCGGGCGCGGCGCGCAACGCCGGGGTGCTGGCGACCGCTGCGCCCCTCGTGGCCTTCCTGGACTCCGACTGCTCCGTCTCGCCCGGCTGGCTCGAGGGACTCGTCGCGCACTTCGACGATCCGCGCGTCGGCCTCGTCGCCCCCCGCGTGCGGCCCCGTGTCACAGGCGTATCCCTTCTGGCACGTCACGAGGACGCACGGTCGGCGCTCGACATGGGGGGGCGTCCGGAACTGGTCAGACGCGGTGCACCGCTCGGCTTCCTGCCGTCGGCGGCGCTTCTCGTACGTCGTGACGCACTCGCCGGCCAGGGGTTCGAGCCATCGATGCGTGTGGGAGAGGACGTCGACCTGGTGTGGCGCCTGGCCGACGCGGGATGGCTCGCGCGCTATGAGCCGTCGGTCGTCGTCCACCACGAGGCGCGGCTCGATCCGGTGGACTGGGCCCGGCGTCGCTTCGAGTACGGCACGTCCGCCGCCGACCTGGACCGGCGCCACCCCGGTCGCCTCGCTCCGGTGCGGGTCTCGGCCTGGAACGTGGCGGTGGCGCTCCTGGCGCCGACGCGACCCCGGCTCGCTGCGCTCGTCGCGGCGACGGCGGTCGGGACGCTGGGCGGCCGTCTCCGCTGGGCGGACGCGCCCCCCTGGCTCGCGGGCGTGGTCGTCGGACAGGGTCTCGTGGCAGATGCCGCTGCGGTCGGTCACGGGTTGCGACGCGTGTGGTGGCCCGTGGGATGGGTGGCCCTGGCGGCTGCCGGACGCTCCCGCGTGGCAGCAGCCGCCGCCGTAAGCATGCTCGCTCCCGTCGCCCTGGAGTACGTGCGCCATCGCCCGGACGTCGACCCGGTCCGCTATGCGGCACTGCGTCTCGCGGAGGACGCCGTGTACGGCACCGGCGTCATCGTCAGCGCCGTGCGGGCACGCCGCCCGCGGGCGCTCCTCCCGACGGTGCGGTTGCCGTTCGCCCGGCCGCGCCGGCGGTGAGGGTGGGGTCAGCCACGTCCGGTCAGGCTGCCTACACCATTTGACGTAACTTGCCGCTCGGACCTGTCGCCGTCACGGAGGCGCTCGCCATACTCGGCAACCTTCAGTCCGCCGTTCGGCAGGTCACAGCAACAGCCCTCGACACCGGGCGGCGATCGCTACCGACGCGTCTGTGGCGATCCGGCGAAGCCTCCGGGAGGCGTGGTGAGGACTCAGGCTGCTGTGCTCCGCGAGTACGGCAAGGACTGGCAGATCGAGGAGATCGAGCTCGACGACCCTCGTGACGGCGAGGTGATGGTCCGGCTGAGCGCCTCCGGGTTGTGCCATTCCGACGAGCACGTCCGGCTCGGTGATCTCCCCATGGAAGGCCTGCCCGTCATCGGCGGTCACGAGGGGGCCGGCGTCGTGGAGAGCGTCGGCACGAACGTGCGCAGCGTGTCCGAGGGTGACCATGTGGTGCTCAGCTTCGTCCCGGCCTGCGGGCGGTGCCCGTCCTGCGCCTCCGGGAACCAGAACCTCTGTGACGAAGGAGCCGACCTGACCGTCGGGCTTCAGCGTGACGGCAGTTCGCGACACCACGTCGGCGGCGAGGACGCACGGCTGATGTGCGTGTTGGGCACGTTCTCTCCGTACACGGTCACGCGCGAGAGCTCGGTCATCAAGATCGACGACGACATCCCGCTCGACAGGGCGGCGCTGGTCGGTTGCGGGGTCACCACCGGATGGGGCACGGCGGTGTACGGCGCCGAGACGCGAGCCGGTGACACCGTCGTCGTCCTCGGGGTCGGTGGCGTCGGAGCCAACGCGGTGCAGGGAGCCAGAATGGCCGGCGCCACGACGATCGTCGTGGTGGACCCGTCGGAGTTCAATCGCGACCAGGCAAGGCAGCTCGGTGCCACCCACGCCTTCGTCGACGTCACCGAGGCACGCGCGGCACTCGTGGACCTGACCCGCGGTCAGATGGCCAACGCTGCGCTGATCACGGTCGGCGTGGCCACCGGCGAGCTCATCGGGGAGGCACTGTCGCTGGTCGGCAAGCTCGGAACCGTCGCGCTGACGTCCCTCGCCAACGTGTCGGACGATCAGGTGACGCTCCCCATGTTCGAGCTCACCGCCTACCAGAAGCGCGTCGTGGGCTGTCTGTTCGGAAACGCGAACCCCCGGTACGACATCCCGCGGCTCCTCAGCCTGTACCGGCAGGGCGACTTGCTGCTCGATGAGCTCATCACCCGCACCTACTCGTTGGTGCAGATCAACGACGGTTACGAGGACATGCGCCAGCACCGCACGCTCCGCGGTGTGATCCGCTTCGACTGAGCTGTGCTCGCACAGAGGGAGGCCCGATGGCCACGCACGTCCAGCTGCTGATCGCCGGGGAATGGACTGCCGGGACGGCGGCGAACACGTTCGAGACGGTGGATCCCGCGACCGGAGAGGTACTCGGCACCGCGGTGGAGGCCACCGCGGCAGACGTCGACGCAGCGGTGGACGCAGCGTCCCGCGCCTTCGTCGATCCGGCCTGGTCGGGGATGATGCCGGCCGCCCGGGCCCGTCTGCTGTGGAAGATCGCCGACCTCGTCGAGGAGAACGCGGACGAGCTGGCGGAGCTGGAGAGCAGGGACCAGGGACAGTCCGTCGGCTTCGCCCGCGGCAGCATGAGCGGCGCCGCGGAGATGCTGCGCTACTACGCGGGGTGGTGCACCAAGATCACCGGTGTCACCAGTCCGGTCTCCGTTCCAGGGATGCTGCACTACACCAGGCGCGAGCCGGTCGGTGTCTGTGCGCTCATCACCCCGTGGAACTTCCCGCTCACCATCGCCGTGTGGAAGATCGCCCCGGCCCTGGCCGCGGGGAACACGGTGATCCTCAAGCCCGCGGAGCAGACGCCGCTGAGCACCGCACGCCTGGCAGAGCTCTGCCTGGAGGCTGGGGTCCCTGCCGGCGTGGTGAACCTCCTCACCGGTGGCCCGGAGGTGGGCAAGCGGCTGGTGGAGCATCCCGGGGTCGACAAGGTGTCGTTCACCGGTTCGACGGAGGTCGGCCGGTCGATCGTCGCGGCCTCGGCAGGCAACCTCAAGCGCGTCTCGCTCGAGCTCGGCGGCAAGGCGCCCAGCATCGTCATGGCTGACGCCGACATCGACGCTGCCGTCAGCGGCAACATGCTCGGCGGGCTGGTGAACAGTGGCCAGGCCTGCGCGGCGTACAGCCGCTTCTACGTCGACCGCAGCCGGGCGGACGAGTTCACCGAGAAGCTCGGCGCGGCCATGTCGAGCATCACGATGGGACCTGGCACGTCGCCGGGCACCCAGCTCGGGCCGCTCATCTCGGCTGAGCACCGCGACAAGGTCGAGGGCTTCGTCACGTCTGGAGTCGAGCAGGGCGCCAAGGTCCTCGTCGGAGGCAAGCGCGGCGAGGGTGACCTTGCCGCCGGCTACTTCTTCGAGCCGACGCTCGTCGCATCCGTCGAGCACGGCATGCAGATCGCACGGGACGAGGTCTTCGGGCCGGTACTGCCCGTCATCACCTACGACGAGCCGGACGAGCTGGTGGGCTGGGCCAACGACACGGACTTCGGTCTGGTTGCCTCCGTCTGGACGTCCGACGTCGCTCGTGGCCACCGGATGGCCCACCAGATCCGGGCCGGTGAGGTGTTCGTCAACACCCTGCCGAGGCTGGACCCCGCCGCACCGTGGGGTGGCTTCAAGTCCAGCGGCTGGGGACGCGAGATGACTGGTGAGGCGCTCGACGCCTACACCGAGACCAAGGGTGTCTGGGTCAACATCGGGTGAGCGAGACACCCCGGACCTGGTACAGGCTGCCAGGCGACCGACCACTCGTCCGGGGTTCCGTCACGTGAAAGACGTCTGTCTGCCGTGTCGCGGCTGACGTAGCGTCGGATCGGCCGGGCCACGGTCCGCGATCTCCGTCCACGATCCAGGAGGGGCCTGTGTTCGACAGCATCGTCGACCCCACCGTGGGCTCGGATGTCGCTCCGGACCGGGCACGGGCTGGCCTTGCTCCACGGCCGGCAGACCTGGAGGGGCTCAGTCTCGGGTTGCTGGCCAACACGAAGCGCAACGCGGAGCAGTTCCTCGAGGACGTGGCCTCACTGATGCGGGAGCAGTACGGCGTGAAGCCCGTGCTCGCGCGGAAGAAGCTGAGCATCACCCACCCCGTGCCGGCAGAGATGCTCGACGAGCTCGCGGCCTGCGACATCGTGGTCACCGGCGTCGGCGACTGCGGCTCGTGCAGCGCGTCGGCGGTCGCCGACGGTCTCCTGCTCGAACAGTCCGGAGTGCCCTCCGTCGTCATCTGCACCGACGCGTTCACGGTCAGCGCCGACGCCATGGCCGAGGTGCAAGGCGCACCCGGCTACAGGTACGTCACCACGGACCATCCGGTGGCCAGCCTGAACCGTGACGGCATCCGGGCACGCGCCGAGAAGGTCGTGCCCCAGATCGTGGCCTTGCTGACCGACGCGGCTGCGGCGGCGCGCCCATGACGACATCCCTGGGCGACCCTGTCAGAGATGCCAGGGCCGCCGTCGAGTACTGCTTCGAGCAGGGCTGGACCGACGGGCTACCTGTCGTCCCGGCCACCGAGGCCGACGTGGAGGAGTTCCTCGCCACGACAGCCCGTGACCCGTCGGAGGTCATCGGCACCCAGGAGCACCTCCGCCGTCGCGTGACCGTCGCACAGGCGGCGGCGAACGCGGTCATGGCGGGATGCAAGCCCGAGTACTTCCCCGTCGTCCTCGCCGCCTGGGACGCGCTGAGCCTGGAACGGGCGAGCGGTGGTGGCGCGTGGCAGTCCACGAGCGGGCCGGCCCCACTCCTCGTCGTCAACGGCCCGGTCAGGTCGAGGCTCGGCATCAACTGCGCCGGGGGCGTGTTCGGCCCCGGCTTCCGTCCCAACGCGACGATCGCGCGTGCGCTCGGACTGATCGTGCGCAACGCGTACCGGATACGGCCGCAACAGCTCGAGCAGTCGACACAGGGCCTGCCGGGTCGCTGGTCCCTCTGCCTGGGCGAGAACGAGGAGCTCTCGCCCTGGGAGCCGCTCAGCGTGGTCGGTGGCGTCGAGCGCGGCGTGGACGCGGTCTCGGCCATGCTGATCAGGACATGCGAGTTCGTGGACAATCGCCAGACGGAGGACCCGGAGGAGGTGCTGCGCGACCTGGCCGACACGCTGGCCCGGTCAGGTGCCTACGTGGGTGGCAAGCACTCGAGTGGCGGTGTGGTCCTGGGCCCCGAACATGCTCAGCTCCTCGGCACAGCCGGGTACAGCCGGGCGGACGTACAGCAGCGGCTCCACGAGCTGTCGGTGCGTAGCCGTGCCGATCTCGTCGCCGCGGGCAAAGGCGAGCACGTACCGGAGAGCCCGGACGGGGATGAGCAGCGCTTCCCGATGATGCCGTCCGCCCACGCCATCACCCTGCTCGTGGCGGGCGCGGCCAACGCCGCCATGTCCATGGTCTTCCGCCCGTTCGGCTGGACGCCATGGTCGGGCCGGTCGGAGCGCGTCGAGTCGTCGCAGCAGGCCAGCCAGGCAGGGTCAGCGGCAGGGTCCTGAGCCCCCAGAAGCCGCGATCCGTGCAGGTGAACCGCAATCGACAGAAGGGGACTCCGTGGAGGTCTCGCTCGACGGCATGGTCGCGCTCGTCACCGGTGTCGGACCCAACATCGGCAGCGGCGTCGCGCTCGCACTCTCGCGGTACGGCGCGAAGGTGGCGTGCAACGACGTGAACGACTCGGTGATCTCCGCGTGCATCCGCCGGATCGAGCGCAACGGCGGGGAGGCGATGGCTGCCCCGGGCGACGTGACGGACGAGGGCGCGGTGCAGCGCTACGTCGACGCGGTACTGGAGCGCTGGGGGCGCATCGACATCCTCGTGAACAACGCGGCGCTGCTCGGCGGAAAGGGCGTGCTCGACGAGAGCGCCGAGAACTTCGAACGTGCCGTGCGTGTCTCGTCGCTGGGCTACTTCCTCAACACCAAGCAGGTCGGCCGGGTGATGGCCGAACAGGGCACCAAAGGGTCGGTCGTCTGCATCTCCTCGTCGAACGGGTGGTCGGGATCGGCGGGCATCATCGCGTACGCCTTCCACAAGGGCGGCGTGAACAACTTCGTACGCGCCGCGGCGATGGACCTGGCGCCGTACGGGATCCGGGTCAACGGCGTCACGCCGACAGCCCCGACGCCCGACAACCCCGAGCTCATCGCCGAGCGGGCACGAGCCGGGCTCAACACGGGCAGCGTCATGCACCGGGGCCGCGGGGGTGGCCTCGGCGGACCAACCGGCGACGAGCCGTGGCGCCGGCCGAGCCGCTGGACGGGTGAGCGCGCGCCCATGGTGCCGATGGGCACGACCGGCACCCCGACCGACCTCGGGCACACCGTGGCATGGCTGTGCTCCGACTACGCGAGGCTGATCACCGGGATGGACCTGGTCGTCGACGGCGGCGCCCGCGCGAAGAACTTCGCCTACGCTCCGGCGGCGGCGGAGGACCTGGCCGGTCCGCGGCCGCTGGTCACCCTGGACTCGACGCCGGCGTACGTGCCCTGAACGGTCCCTGCGGTGGCTCCGGCCGGGACCCGGGTGCGTAGGCCTGGTGCGAGGTCAGGAACGTGATCGTCGAGGCACGCTCGTCGTCGAGCGGCTCGTCGGGAAAGGCCTCGAGCACCGTCTCGAAACGCTCCCGCACACCCTCCCGGAACTCGGGATGGGTGAGGATGAACAGGTCGTTGCGCCGAACCCCGTGGAGCACACGCTCCCCGGCCTCGATGGCGCTCATGTAGGGCATCGACTGCGCGCGGGCTGCTCGCGCAGGGTCAGGCGGGGCGTAGCCGGTGTCTGCGTACTGCGCCGGCCGTTCGGCTCTGCCCGACGCGATGTTGCTGATGACCGGCCCGGGGCAGTACGCCGAGACGCCGATGTTCTCGTCGGCGAGCTCGATGTGCAGCGTCTCCGAGAGTGCGATGACCGCGGCCTTCGTCATGCTGTAGAGCCCGGCGACCACGGGGAGCAGCCCCGCCATGGACGTGGTGTTCACGATGTGGCCGCCCTCCCCGTGAGCGCGGATGCGGGGGAGGAAAGCCTGCAGGCCGTGTCCTACGCCTCGGATGTTGACGTCGATGAGCCAGTCCCAGTCGCCACGCTTGGCTTGGGCCACCGGGCCGCTGAGCCCGATGCCGGCGTTGTTCACCAGCACGTGGACGGCCCCGTACCGTCGCTCCGTGTCCGCGGCGGCCCGCTCGACAGCAGACGCGTCGGTGACGTCGAGCCGCATTCCGTGGACGTCGAGCCCCTCCGCCTCGAACATGGCCGCCGACTCGTCCAGGTGCTGCTGTCGCCGTCCGCTGATCACGACGGACATCCCCGCTCGCGCGAACGCCAGGGCGATTCCCCGGCCGATCCCGCTGGAGCCGCCTGTGATGAAGGCGACCTTGCCCGTGACGTCCTCCATGGCGCTCAGTGCTCCTTGTCGGGGGATGCGGCCGTGCCGTTGGTGAGACCGAAGAGGCGCGCGGCGTTGTCCTTCATGATGAGCGGCCTCACCTCCGGCTTGAGGTCGAGCTTCTCGAAGTCGCTCATCCACCGCTCCGGGGTGATGGCGGGGAAGTCGGAGCCGAAGAGCACCTTGGTGCGGAGGAGGCTGTTGGCGTAGCGCACCAGCTGAGGCGGGAAGTACTTCGGCGACCAGCCGGAGAGGTCGATGTAGACGCGCGGCTTGTGCGTGGCGATCGAGAGCGCCTCGTCCTGCCACGGGAACGAGGGGTGGGCGAGAATGATGTCCATGTCGGGGAAGTCGACGGCGACGTCGTCGACGTGGAGCGGGTTCGAGTACTTGAGCCGCACCCCGCCGCCACCGTGCGCGCCTGCCCCGACGCCGGTCTGCCCGGTGTGGAAGAGGGCCACCAGTCCGTACTCGGCGATGATCTCGTAGAGGGGGTACGCGACCCGGTCGTTCGGATAGAAGCCCTGCGTGTTCGGGTGGAACTTGAACCCTCGCACGCCGTAGTCGGTCACGAGTCGCCGTGCCAGACGCGCACCGGCCTGCCCACGTGCGGGATGGACGCTGGCGAACGGGATGATCACGTCCGCGTGCTCCGCCGCCAGCTCCGCGATCTCGACGTTGTCCACCTCGGGCTCGTCGGAGGCGGGGGTCAGGTTGTCGACCGTGAAGGCGACGCAGACCATGTTGCGTTCTCGGTAGTAGGCGGCCAGCTCGGGAACGGTGTAGTGCGGCATCGTGCCGATCCCGAAGTACCCGCCCATCTCCTCGTTGCCGCCCCCTCGCCTCTCCGGGGCGCGGACGGAGCGGTGCACGTGCGTGTGCACGTCGATCGCGATGGTGCTGTCGACGTCGATATCCGGCACGGTGACTCTTTCCTCGTCGTCGGTTCGGTGAGGGCTGGGTCGTCGGGTGACGGTCACGCGTCGAGCATGTCCACGTACGGCGCTGCCGTACGGCTCCGAATGTCGCTCGGTGACACGCCCGGAGCGCATTCGGTGAGGCGGAGCTCACCCTCCACGACGTGGAAGACCGCCAGGTCGGTGTACACACGGGTGACCACGCCCCGGCCGGTCAGAGGGAAGGTGCACTCCTCGACGATCTTCGGTCGCCCTCGTCGGTCGACGTGCTCCATCGTGACCCACACCTCCGGAGTGCCCGCGACCAGGTCCATCGCGCCACCGACCGCAGGGTTCTTACCCGGGACGTACCAGTTCGCCAGGTCGCCGGTGCCGGAGACCTGCAGCGCTCCCAGGACGGCCACGTCGAGGTGCCCGCCGCGGATGATGGCGAACGACGTGGCGGAGTCGACGATGGCGGCGCCGCTGATCAGCGTGACCGGCTGCTTCCCCGCGTCGGTCAGGTCCAGGTCCTCCTCACCAGGAGCTGCCAACGGGCCGAGGCCAAAGACACCGTGCTCTGCATGCAGGAAGACCTCGACGCCGTCGGGGATGAACCGTGGGACGGCAAGGGGGATCCCCACGCCCAGGTTGACGACGTAGCCGTCCTCGAAGTCCTGGGCGAGCCGCTCGGCGATGGCCTCCCGGCTGCGTCCGACCACGGTGGCCGGGCTGACGGTGTCTGTCATGACGAGGCCCCCACGGTCGTCGGTTGCCTGGGCGATGCGCCGGATGCGAGGAAGACGTCGTCCACACACACGCCAGGGAGGTGGACGTCGTCCGGGTGGATCTCGTCGGCTCGAACGATGTGCTCCACCTCCGCGAAGGTGTGTCTGGCCGACATCGCGGCGAGCGGGTTGAAGTTGCGTGCCGACAGCCGGAAGCGCAGGTTCCCCTTGGGATCGGCCTTGTGTGCCTTCACCAGGCCGAAGTCGGCGACGATGCCGTACTCGAGGACGTGCTCGCGCCCCCCGAACTGGCGGCTCTCCTTGGCCGCGAGGTGTTCCACGGGAGCGCTGTCGGCGTACCGCAGGGGAAAGCTGCCATCGGCCAGCATGGTGCCGGCGCCGGAGGGCGTGAAGAACGCCGGAATGCCGGCCCCACCCGCACGCAGCCGCTCGGCCAGGGTTCCCTGGGGGATCAGCTCGAACTCCACCCTGCCGGCGAAGTACTCGTCGTAGAACTCCGGGAGCACCGGAAACGACGCTGTCAGCCTGCGCACACGGCGCTCGACCACCAGGCGGCCGACTCCCGTGAAGTCGTTTCCGACGTTGTTGACGATCAGGTGAAGGTCACGACGGTCCAGGTCGCACAACGCGTCCAGCAGGGTGTCCGGTCTTCCCGAGCTCCCGAAGCCCCCCACGGCGATCGACGCCCCTGACGGGACCACGTCGAGCGTGGCCATCACGTCCTCCCGAACCTTGTCGATCACGACGCATCCTTCCGAGCAGAGCAACAGGACCGACAACGGCGACGCGCACGCGCATGGGCCCGGCAGCGTCTCGCGGCGCACAAAGGGCAGGTGACGACGTGTTTGGCGACGCGCCTGCGAATGCCGGGAAGTTAACAGGGCTCAGACGTCGGGGGAACCGGCTCTTCCACGTCACAGAAGCACGGTGCGGACGCCTCGGCCTCGCCCGCGGGAGCGCAGGTTCGTCTTCCGCGAAGTGAAAAGGCTGTGGTGCCCGGTGCTGGTGTGACGCGATCGTGAGGTGGCCACGGGCGGCCTCGCCCGACATGACGCAGACGCCCGCCGCCGGTGGGCGTGGCTGCTGGCCATCGTCACCTTGGGGAAGGGCATCCACATGAGCATGACGACCCTCGCCGCGGTGTGCCGCGAGCCTGGCCGGCCCTGGGAGATCACCGAGCTGGAGCTCGACGAGCCGAAGGCCAACGAGGTCCGCATCAAGTTCCATGCGGCCGGCTTGTGCCACTCCGACGACCACATCCAGAAGGGTGACGCGCGGATGCGCTTCCCGGTGGTCGGAGGGCACGAGGGTGCCGGCGTGGTGGATGCGGTGGGGGACGGCGTGACCCGCGTGTCCGCCGGCGACCACGTGGTGTGCTCGTTCATCCCCGTCTGCGGCTCGTGTCGCTACTGCTCGACCGGACGCCAGAACCTGTGCGATGCGGGCAAGAACGCCTCGACCGGGATGTTCCCGGACGGGACGTTCAGGTTCCACCAGGACGGCGAGGACTTCGGCGGGCTGTGTGTTCTCGGGACGTTCTCCCGGTACGCCGTCGTCTCCGAGTTCTCCTGCATCCCGATCGCGAAGGACATCCCGTTCGACTCGGCCGCTCTCGTCGCGTGCGGCGTCCCCACGGGCTGGGGGTCCGCCGTCCACGCCGCGGGAGTCCGTGCCGGCCAGACCGTGGTGACCTACGGCTCGGGCGGCGTGGGCATGAACGCCGTGCAGGGCGCCAGCCTGGCGGGGGCCAAGAACGTCGTCGTGGTGGACCCGGTCGAGTTCAAGCGCGAGTCGGCCATGGAGTTCGGGGCCACGCACACCTTCGCCTCGGCCAAGGAGGCCCACGACTTCGTCGTCGAGACGACGTGGGGCGAGCTCGCGGACCACGCCATCATCACGGTCGGCGTCCTGCACGACGAGGTGATCCACGATGCCCTCGCGGTCGTCGGCAAGGCCGGCCAGGTCACGATCACCGCGGTGGGCAACGGCTCGATCAACGAGCACCCCGGCATGTTCATCGGCTACGAGCGCCGAGTCCAGGGGGCAATCTTCGGGGGCTGCAACCCGCTCTTCGACGTGCCGCACCTTTTCGGTCTCTACCGCAGCGGCCATCTCAAGCTGGACGAGCTCATCACCCGCCGCTACCGCCTGGAGGACGTCAACCAGGGCTACCAGGACATGTTGGACGGCAAGAACGTCCGCGGCGTGATCATTCACGAGCACTGAGGAGCGACGAATGACGACCATCACAGCCCCGACGTCGACCGGGTCGCTGCTCGTGGAAGGCGCGCACCTCATCGGTGGCGAGTGGGTGCCGGCTGCGACGAACGAGACCATCGACGTGATCAACCCTGCCACCAGGGAGGTCCTGGCCCGCGTTCCCCGCGGGGACAAGGCCGACGTCGACCGGGCCGTCCTGGCGGCCGAAGAGGCGTACCCGGCGTGGCGGGACACCAAGTCCACCACCCGCGGCGAGCTCATCCACCGGTGGGCGCAGCTCGTCGACGAGCACGCCGCCGAGATCGACCAGCTCGAGTCCCAGGAGGTGGGCCGACCTCACTGGGGTCCGCCCCCCATGCCGCGGATCCTCCGGTTCATCGCCGGGCAGGCGGACAAGGTGCACGGCCTCTCCCTGCCCACGCACACACCGGACGTCCTCGGTCTGACCCTGCGTGAGCCGTACGGCGTGGTCGGCAGCGTGATCCCGTGGAACGCACCGGGGGCGATGTTCAGCAACGACGTCGGAGCCGCCATCGCCGCCGGCAACACCATCGTGATCAAGCCCGCCGAGGACGCGCCCCTCACGCCACTCGCGCTGGCCAAGCTGGCGCTCGAGGCCGGGATCCCGCCCGGCGTCATCAACGTGGTCACCGGGTACGGCGAGGAGGCGGGCGCGGCCATCCCCGCCCATCCGCGGATCCGCCGGATGAGCTTCACCGGATCGCCCGAGACGGGCGAGCTGGTGATGGCGGCGTGCGCCAGGAACCTCACCCCGCTGCACCTGGAGCTCGGCGGCAAGTCCCCGCAGCTGGTCTTCGCCGACGCCGACCTCGACGTCGCCGTGCCCGCCATGATCGCCGGCATCACCCTGAACACCGGACAGGTCTGCGCCGCCGGGTCACGCGTCCTGGTCGAGCGCAGCGTGCATCGTGAGGTGGTCTCGCGCCTCGCCGAGCACATGGCCACCGTGAGTATCGGTCCCTGGCACGAGAAGGTGCGGATGGGTCCGTTGATCAACGAGCAGCAGCACGCCCGCGTCCTGGGCTACATGCAGGTCGGTCGTGACGAGGGCGCGGAGCTCGTCACGGGCGGCGGGCCGCCGTCCGGTGAGCAGTACGAGCGCGGCCTCTTCGTCGAGCCGACGCTCTTCGACGAGGTCGCACCGCAGATGCGCATCGCCCGGGAGGAGATCTTCGGGCCGGTGCTCTCGGTCATCCCGGTCGACGACGAGGACGAGGCCCTCGAGGTCGCCAACGGGACGGACTACGGCCTGGTCGCGTCGGTGTGGACGGCGGACGTGGGCAAGGCCGTCCGGATGAGTCGTCGCCTGCTCGCGGGTCAGGTGGGTGTCAACAACGCCATCGGAGCCGGAGTCATCGGCGGCCCGTTCGGCGGCTACAAGCGCAGCGGGTTCGGCAGAACGATGGGGGCAGACGCGGTCCTCGAGTACACGCAGGTCAAGACGGTCTCTTTGCGCGGCACCGCGTGAGGCCGGCGACCCGCGTACGAGGGAGGAGAAGAGGCTGATGAGCATCACGACCCGAGCTGCTATCGCACGAGGCCCCCACATCGGCTGGGAGCTGGCGGAGCTGCAGCTCGACGACCCCAAGGAGTACGAGGTCCGCGTGCGGTTCCACGCCGCCGGCCTCTGCCACTCCGACCACCACATCACGACCGGGGACGTCGCCCGCGCACGGTTCCCGATCGTCGGGGGGCACGAGGGCGCCGGGGTCGTCGAGGCCGTCGGACCGCACGTCCGACGTGTCAAGGTCGGCGACCGCATCGTCTGCTCGTACATCCCCGCATGTGGTGCCTGCCGTCCCTGTTCGGCGGGACACCAGAACATGTGCGTCAAGGGCCTCAACGCCGGGACCGGCATGTTCCTCGACGGGACCTTCCGGTTCCACCTCGGTGAGGAGGACCTCGGCGGCTTCTGCTCGCTCGGGACCTTCTCGCAGTACGCCGTGGTCTCCGAGTTCGCCTGCGTGCCGATCGCCGACGACATCCCGTTCGACGTCGCCTCGCTGGTCGGCTGTGGCGTACCGACGGGCTGGGGCTCGGCCGTCTACTCCGCCGGCGTACGAGCCGGTGAGACCGTCGTGATCTACGGCGCGGGGGGCCTGGGGAGCAACGCGGTGCAAGGGGCCAGGTACGCCGGCGCGAAGAACGTGGTGGTCGTGGACCCGGTCGAGTTCAAGCGCGACACGGCCACGTTCTTCGGCGCCACCCACACCTTTGCCACGGCCAAGGAGGCGCACGAGTTCGTCGTCGAGACGACGTGGGGCAAGCTGGCCGATCGCGCGATCTGCACGCCTGGGGTCGTCACCGAGGAGATGGTGAACGATGCCGTCCAGGTGGTCGGCAAGGGTGGCAAGGTCGTCATCACCGCCGTCGGGCACGCCGGCGAGCGCGCGGTGCACGTCCACGCCGGCGCGTTGATCAGCTACCAGCGACAGGTCCGCGGTGCGCTGTTCGGCGACTGCAACCCCCTGTTCGACATTCCGAGGCTGCTGGACCTCTACCGCGCCGGCGATCTCAAGCTGGACGAGCTGATCACCCGCCGTTACCGGCTCGACGAGGTCAACGACGCCTATCGCGACCTCACCGAGGGCAAGAACATCCGCGGTGTGATCGTCCACGAGAGCTGAGTGCCGCGCGAAGCCATGCCGCCGTATCGCGTGCCTGAGCTGACCCGAGGGGGTGCCCGGTGCCGGACGAGTTCGTCCTCCCGACCGGATGGACCGGCGTCACAGGTCCGGAGAAGCTGTACCGGACCGGTCTCGCGCAGCGCCGTCCGGACCTCGCCGCTGCCCGTGTGGGACTCCTGGGGAACTCGAAGCGCAACGCCGAGCTCCTGCTGGCTGCCATCGGGACGCTGCTCGTCGCCGAGCACGGCGTGGCCTCCGTCAGCCTGGTCCAGAGCAAGGCTGCCTTCGCCTGGCCGGTGTCCGACGAGGTCGCCGAGCGGTACCGCCGGACGTGCGACCTCGTCGTCACCGGTGTCGGTGACTGCGAGTCGTGCAGTGCGTCGGCGGTTGCCGACGGGATCCTGTTCGAGCAGGCGGGCCTGCCGGCAGCCGTGATCTGCACCGAGGAGTTCGTCGTCACGGCGGACGCGATGGCCGAGCTCCGTGGCGCGCCGGACTACGACTACGTCGTCACCGAGCATCCGGTGTCAGCACTGACTCCCGAGGAGGTCAGGGAGCGAGGGAGGCGGCTGGTGCCCGAGGTCGTGTCCCTGCTGACGACCGGGGACCGATGTGACCGCCTGCTGGAGCGCTGAGGAGAGACCTGATGAGTGACCTGGTACGTGCCGCCGTCCAGACCGCGCCACGGACGATCGAGATGCGCGAGTTCACCCGCCCCGTCACCGGTCCTGACGACGGTCTCCTACGCGTCGAGGCCAACGGCATCTGCGGCAGCGACGTCGAGACCTACCGCGGTCATCTCGGGAAGGGCAAGCCCCCCTTCGTCCCCGGTCATGAGCCGCTGGGGATCGTCGAGGAGGTCGGCGACCGCGCCGCAGCGCGTTGGGGCGTCCAGCCCGGTGACCGGGTGGCCGTCGAGGTGATCGTGCCGTGCCGCGCCTGCCATAACTGCCTCACCGGCCGCTACCAGTCCTGCAGCAACCGCAGGTACGGCCACGGAGTCACCGGCGTGGACACCGAACCCGGGATCTGGGGCGGGCTGGCGGAGCACATGTACCTCTCGCCCACCTCGGTTCTGCACAAGATCGACAACACCTTGCCCGCCGAGCTCGCGGTCATGTTCAACCCGCTCGGCGCCGGCGTGCGGTGGGCATGTCACCTCGGTGAGGTTCGGCTCGGCGAGACCGTGCTGGTCCTGGGGTCGGGACAGCGAGGGATCGCCGCCGTGATCGCCGCACGCGCCGCCGGTGCCGGGACGATCATCATCACCGGTCTGGCTGCCGACGCCCACAAGCTCGCCCTCGCTCGTGAGTTCGGTGCCGACCACTGCATCGTCGTCGACGGGGACGACGCCGAGGACACGGTCGACCGGGTGCGGGAGGTCACCGACGGGGCGATGGCGGACGTCGCGCTCGAGCTGACGCCGATGGCGGCCGAGCCGGTCAGCGACGCCATGCTCGCCGTACGCCACGGGGGCCGCGTGGTGCTGGCCGGTCTCAAGGGCGGGCGCGAGATACCGCTCCGCACCGACCTGATGATCCAGCGCGCGCTCACGGTACGCGGCGCCTTCGGCGTGGACGCCACGGCCTACGCCGAGGCGATCGCACTCATCGAGTCGCGCCGCGTCCCGCTGGAGAAGATGCACACCCACACGTTCGGACTCGACGAGACCGCACTGGCCGTCGAGACCCTCGGCGGCGAGGTCGCAGACGAGGCCGCCGTCCACGTCTCGGTCCACCCGAACGCCGGCTGAGGGCTCCTGGAGGCTCTCGTGCTCGTCGATGCCCACGCCCACCTCCTGCCGCGGGACTACCCGGCCGATGCTCCCGAGTGTTTTCCCCGCATGGAGCCGGTCGACGGGAGTACCGCCCGGACGTTGGTCTTCGGGAGCACGCGCTTCAAGGCCCGGGACGTCTTCTTCGACGCCGAGCGGCGCGTGGAAGAGATGGACGACTCCGGGGTGGACCTCGAGGTCCTCACCCCGATGCCGCCTTTGCTGAACTACGGCTTGGCGCTCGCCGACGGTCTCGCCCTCGCCCGGCACGTCAACGCGTTCACGGCCGAGCTGTGTGCGTACGACACCAGTCGGCTGATCGGGTTCGGCATGGTTCCGCTCCAGGACCCGGACGCCGCGGCCTCCGAGCTGACCGTCGTCCGCGACCACGGCCTGCTCGGCGTGGAGATCGCCTCCAACGTGCTGGGCGTCTCCATCGGTGAGGAGAGGTTCCTGCCGTTCTTCGCCGAAGCCGAGCGGCTCGGCCTCGCGGTCTTCGTCCACGCCCTGCCCACCCCGACCGATCGGTTGCCGACGTCCGCCAGGGGCACCTACGTCGTCGGCATCGAGGGGGCGCTGGCCGCAGCCTCCCTCATCCTCGGCGGCACGGCCGCCAGGTGCCCGGACCTGCGGATCTCGTTCAGCCACGCCGCGGGCGGCTTTCCGCTCATGGTGCCGCGCGCGCAGTACTTCTGGGGTGGCTCGTGGAACGAGGAGCCGCCGGTGACCGAGCGGGCACTCATGCCGGACGACGGCCCGTCGCCACTCGAGCTCGCGCGGCGCTTCTACTACGACTCGCTGGTCTTCGACCACCGCGCGATCCGGTTCCTGATCGACCTTCTCGGCTCCGATCGGCTGCTGGTCGGTTCCGACTTCCCGGCGATGCCGCGCGAGGAGCCGGCGGGCCGCACGCTGCTCTCGATGGGGCTGGCGCCGGACGTACTCGACGCGATCACGGCGAGGAACGCCCTCCGATGGCTCGGAATCGACAGTCCACGTTCGGGCCGGCGCCCGGCCGAGGAGGTACGCGTCAGGTAGGCCGTGCCAGGCACGGCCCAGCGCGCGGTCAGGACCCGTGCGCCAGGGCGGTCGTGTGTCGCGGGCGCGCAGGTCCGGGAAGTGCTTCGTCGGACGGCGCCCCCAGACGCCGCGTGATGGCGGCTGAGGCCTCGACGAGCATCGTGGCGAGGAACGTCGGCCGGGCGCCGTACGCCTCGACGACCACACTGATGGCCGCGGCCATGGCTCCCGACTGGTCGTAGACCGGCGCGGCGACCACGAGGTCCGGCAGGGTGATCTGCCCGCGTGCGATCGCGATCCCGGACTGGCGCACGAGAGCGAGATGGCGGCGCAGCTCCCGAGGGTTGGTCACGGTCAGAGGGGTGAAGCGCTGCAAGGGGCCTCGCAGTGCGCGTTCCTGCAGCTCCCCGTCGGAGAAGGCGAGCAGGACGAGCCCGGTCCCTGTGGCGTGCATCGGCCACCGGTCACCGATCCGGCTGTTCGTCGGGTGGGTGGCCGTGGCACGGAGGCTCTCGATGTAGACCACCTCGAGGTCGTCCCGCACGCCGAGGTGCACGTTGCCCTGCGTACGGTGCGCCAGCGTGTCCAGCACCGGATAAGCGGCTTCGCGGAAGCTCAGCCCTCGTGGCGCGAGAGCGGCCAGCTCCAGCAGACGGAGTCCGAGCGCGTACCGCCCGGACGCGTCGCGTTCCAGCGCACCCCAGTTCGACAGCTCGCGCACGAGGCGATGTGCCGTGGACAGGCTCAGCCCCGCCCGACGGGAGATCTCGCTCAGGGTCAGCGCCGGGTGGGCGGGACCGAAGGCGTCAAGCACGGCCAGCAGCCGCCCAGCGGCGTTCGCCTGCCCGGTCGCACCGGCGCTCGGACTCTCCCTAGCAATCGTCTGATGTGCCAAGGGGACTCCTCTCGATCCGCGTCCTACCCGCGGCGGGCTGCCGTCGGAGGTGTCGCATGCCGAGCTGGTGGGCGGACTCATCATGCCGCGGCGGCTGACGGGGGTGATAGCCGAAGTCGCGCACATGGGCCGCGACGAATGACGTACCGGATCACCGAACGAAGCCTGTGGAGCCATTACCTGCGCCGACACGAGGGGCATCTTGTCTTTCGCCTCGTGGAAGCGGCATGGACGCCGGGATGGCCGGTCGCGAGTCTATGCGGAGCCATTCGGGACCCAGTCTCTCGACGTGACCCGCAGACGGCGAGGTCGTCCACCGTCGAGCGCCCGGCCACCATTCCTACGCCTCCCGGAGCAGGAGCACCGACGTGAGAACCCTGGCGATCGTCAACAGGAACTCGAGGCGACTGGCCGGCCCGCTGGCGGCTGTCCTGCTGCTCGCCGTCGCAGCATGCGGCGGCGGTGCCTCGGAGGGCGCGGACGACGACCGTCAGGTGGACGCGGGACCGCCGCAGAGGGGCGGAAGCATCACCGTCCTGGAGGACGAGAGCTTCACCGGCAGCTACCCGTCGGGGCTCGACCCGGCAACGAACACGACGGGCGGCGCGAACCTCGCGCAGATGCAGGCCATCTACGGCGGCCTGTTCCTCCTGGAGGCGGACGAGGACGGCTCCAACGCCCGCATCGTGCCGAACCAGGCGGAGAGCTACGCGTTCAGCGACGGCGGCAAGACCCTCACGATCAAGCTGCGGGACGGCATCACGTTCTCGGACGGCACGCCGCTCGACGCCGAGGCGGTGGCCTGGAACTTCAAGCGCGACGTCGACTCGCCGTGCACATGTGCGCCGACGCAATGGATTCTCGCCGAGAAGGACCCCATCACCACGCCGGACGAGCTGACGGTGAGGCTGCGCTTCGCCCAGCCCAACAACGCCGCGGTCATCAGCAGCTTCCCGGCGAGCAACGTCAACTGGATCGCGTCGCCCACGGCGATGGACAAGATGGGGCTCGACGAGTTCAAGATGAAGCCGGTCGGCGCGGGCCCGTTCACGGTCGTCACCAACGAGCTGAGCTCCAAGCTCGTGCTCAAGCGCAACCCCGACTACTTCAAGAAGGGGCTGCCGTACCTCGACGGGCTCACGTTCAGCTCGATCGGTGGCGACCAGCCCGCGTACCAGGCGCTGCTGACCGGCGAGGCTCATGCCTACGAGGGGATGGCGACGACGCCGCTCATCACCAAGGCCCAGTCGAGCGATGACCTGTCCGTCACCATCGCGCCGCCCACGTCGCCGTACGTCGTTCAGCTCAACACCTTCCAGCCGCCCTTCGACGACAAGCTCGCCCGCGAGGCGATCTACCGGGCCACTGACTTCGAGGCGATCACGAAGGGGCTGTTCGACGGAAAGTACCCGGTCAGCCAGATGTTCACCGGGCCCGGCGGCCTCTTCCACCACGAGCAGGTGCCCGGCTACCCGGAGTACGACCTGGCGAAGGCCAAGAAGCTCGTGAAGCAGATGGGCGGCCTCGAGGTGCACCTGGGCACGCTCAGCTCGTACACGGCCACCCAGGTCCTGACAGCGCTGCGGACGCAGTGGGAGAAGGCCGGCATCGAGGTGGCCACGGACTCGTACCAGCTCTCCAAGCTCATCCAGGAGTTCAACTCCGGGGGGTGGCAGGCGATGCTGCAGACGGCCGGTGCGTGGGACCCGGCGGCGGGGGTCGGTGTGAGCTTCCGGTTCTCCTCCAGGTCGCCGTTCACGGGTGTCAAGGAGCCCAAGCTGGACGCACTGTTCGCCAAGGCTGCCGCCGAGCCGGACCCCAACCAGCGTGACGACCTCTACCTCGAGGCCGCGGAGCACATCGCCGAGCAGAGGTACGCACCCTTCGGCCTCGCGTTCGCGCAGGCGAACCTGGCGGTGAAGGGCGTGTACGGGCCCGGTCTGACCACGAAGATCCCCTCCATCGTCGTCAACTCCGGTGTCCTCTGGGACCGTGTCTGGCGGGCCAAGGAGTGAGCGCGGCTCTTCCGGCTCGCCCGGCGCAGCCCGAGGCCGGTCGTCTCCGGCAGGTGACCAGCTCCCCGGTGCTTCGCCTGGTCGTCAGGCGGCTGCTCATGACGATCCCGATCATCGTCGGCGTGAGCATCCTCACCTTCTGGGTGCTGAGCCTGATCCCCGGCAACGCGGCACAGCAGCTGCTGGGAGCGGACGCCACGCCCGGGCAGGTCCGTGACCTCTCGCTGCAGCTCGGCCTGGACAAGTCCGGTCCGGAGAGGTACCTCGAGTGGCTAGGCGGCGCGGCGACGGGTGACCTGGGTGAGTCCATGGTGGGCGGGCAGGCGGTGACCGAGCTCCTCGCGAACCGGCTGCCCGTCTCCGCCGAGCTCGTCGCGCTCGCGTTCGCCGTGTCGTTGCTCGCCGCGATTCCGCTGGCCTTGCTGGCGGCGCGGCGCCCGAACGGCGTGGTGGACCGCCTCAGCATGCTCCTCAGCGTCACCGGCCTGTCGATGGCCAACTACGTGCTGGCGCTGCTGCTGGTCCTCGTGTTCGCCGTCCTGCTCGGCGTCCTGCCGGCCATCGGCTTCGTGCCGATCAGCGAGAGCCTGGCCGGGAACCTGAGGTCGGTGATCCTGCCGGTGCTCGCGCTGGCGTTCCCGCTGTTCTGCTTCTACACCCGGTTCCTGCGCGGCGACCTCGTCGAGCAGATGGAGAGCCAGGACTACGTGGACACGGCCCGAGCCAAGGGTGTCGGGCCCTGGCGGGTCCTCGTGATGCACGCCTTCCGCAACTCGTCGTTCGGGCTCCTCACCCTCGTCGGCCTCAACGTGGGGTCGTTGATCGGTGGCACCGTGATCATCGAGCAGATCTTCGCGATCCCGGGCCTCGGCCAGCTGCTGCTCCAGGCCATCAACACGCGCGACGCCGTGGTGGTGCAGGCGTGCGTCGTCGTGTTCGCGGTGGTCGCCGTGCTGGCCAACCTCGTCGTCGACCTGCTCTACGCCGTGCTGGACCCGAGGATCCGCTATGGCAGTCATTGAGGCAGCGGGCGCGGAGCTCGGCTCCAGTGCACCTCACGAGGCCGAGCTCAGCCGCGGCCGGGCCTGGCTCGGTCGGCTGCAGCTGGCACTGCCAGGTGCGGCCATCGTCCTCATCCTGCTGACGTGCTTCCTGGGGCCGTTCGCCGGCATACTCCCGGCGCCTACCGGCGGAGACGTCCTGGAGTCCAGCCTTCCGGCCCGGTCACCGGGTCACCTGCTGGGCACGGACCCGAACGGCAACGACATCCTGTCGCGGCTGATGTACGGGGGGAGATCCTCGCTCACCATCGCGGTGTCGGTGAACCTGCTCGGGCTGGTGGTCGGCGGTGGCCTGGGGGCGCTGTCCGCCTACCTCGGGGGGATCTTCGATGCCGCCATCATGCGGGCACTCGATGTCCTCATCGCCTTTCCGTCGCTCGTGCTCACCTTGGCGGTTGCCCAGAGCCTGGGCCCGAGCATGCGCAACACCATCTTCGCCCTGGCGTTCTTCAGCATCCCGGCTTTCGCGCGGATATCGCGGGCGGCGACGCTGCGCCTCTGTACGCAGCCGTTCATGGCCGCAGCCAAGCTCTGCGGTACGCGCGGCTGGCGGGTCCTGCTCCGGCACATCGCCCCGAACGTGCTCCCCCAGCTCATCACGTTCGGGATGCTCGGCATGGGCATCGTGATCATCGTCGAGGGGGCGCTCAGCTTCCTCGGCCTCGGGGTTCCCCCGCCGGCGCCGAGCTGGGGGAACATGGTGTACGAAGGCCAGCAGAGCATGGCCGCGGGGCCCATGCTCGTCGTGTGGCCCAGCGTTGCGCTGCTGGTGACGGTCCTGGCCTTCAACCTCTTCGGCGAACGCCTGCGGAGCCGATGGAGTGGCCGATGACCGTCGACCCCCAGGTCGCACACCAGCACCCGGCCACGGCCCAGGTGGGCATCGGTGAGGGCAGCCGAGGAGCCGCCGCATCTGCTCCCGGGTCGCAACTGCTCACGGTCTCCGACCTGAGGGTGACGTTCTCACGCGGCGGGCAACGCATCCATGCCGTCAACGGTCTGTCCTACGAGCTACGGGCAGGTCGAATGCTGGCCATCATCGGAGAGTCAGGGTCGGGCAAGAGCGTGAGCACCCGTGCGCTCATGGGCCTGCTGCCGCGCACCGCCAAGGTCTCGGGCTCGGCACGGATCGACGGCACCGAGCTGGTCGGCATGCCCGAGCGGCGCATGCGCGATCTGCGCGGCGGCGAGATCGCCATGGTCTTCCAGGATCCGTCCCGGTCGCTCAACCCGACGATGCGGATCGGTGCGCAGATCACCGAGGCCATCCGCGTACGCGAGCGGGTGGACCGTCACACCGCACAGGAGCGTGCGGTCGAGCTGTTGCGTCAGGTGCACATGCCTGCGGCCGAACGACGGTTCTTCGAGTACCCGCATCAGCTGTCGGGCGGGATGAGGCAGCGCGTCATCATCGCGATCGCGCTTGCCGGCAACCCGCGCCTGCTCGTCGCGGACGAGCCGACGACCGCCGTCGACGTGACCACGCAGGCGCAGATCATGGAGCTGCTCGTCGAGCTCAAGAAGGCACTGGGGATGGCGGTCATCCTGATCAGCCACGACCTGGGGCTGGCCGCCAGCTACGCCCAGGACGTCCTGGTGATGTACGCCGGCCGGGCAGTGGAGTACGCACCGACCGACACGCTGTTCGCCGGCGTTCGGATGCCGTACACGCGAGCGCTGCTGGGCGCGATTCCGCAGCTCGACGCGGAGCCGCACCGCCCACTGCCGGTCATCCCGGGGCAGCCTCCGGACATGACCGCACTGCCGGCCGGCTGTTCCTTCCGGCCGCGCTGTGACTCCGCGAGCGACACGTGCACGCAGGCTCCCGTCCTCACCGAGCACGAGCCGCAGCACTCGTGGGCCTGCTGGCATCCCGTCCCTCTCGCGGCCGAGGACGGAGGTCACGCGTGAGCGCTCCCCACCACGACACCGTCGATCGCCAGGACACCCAGGCGGAGGATCCGTTGCTGCGCGTGCGCAACCTGGTGCAGGAGTTCGTGACACGGGGCGCCGGTGGGGTGAAGGGCGGCGTGGTCCACGCCGTGTCCAACGTCTCGTTCGACGTCATGCCGGGGGAGACACTCGGCGTCGTCGGGGAGACGGGATCCGGCAAGTCCACCCTGGCCCGCTCGGTCATCCAGGCGCCGCGCCCCAAGAGCGGCGAGGTGCACTTCCGGGGCACCGACCTGACGCGGCTGTCACACCGGAGGCTGAAGGACGCCCACCGTCACATGCAGATGGTCTACCAGGACCCGTTCGGATCCCTGAACCCCAAGTGGCGGCTGGAGGACCTGGTCGCGGAGCCTCTCGTGGGGTACGGCCGGATGCGCCGCGACGCCCGGAAGCAGCGGGCGGCAGACCTGCTCGACGTCGTCGGGCTCGACCCGTCGGTGTACGGCCGGCGCCGTCCGACCGAGCTGTCGGGCGGTCAGGCCCAGCGGGTCGCGATTGCCCGGGCCATCGCCCTGAACCCGGCGCTGGTCATCTGCGACGAGGCGGTGTCCTCGCTCGACGTGCTCATCCAGGCCCAGGTGCTGAACCTGTTCGAGAGGCTGCGGTCGGAGCTGGGCCTGTCCTACCTGTTCATCGCGCACGACCTCGCCATGGTGAAGCAGGTGAGCGACCGTGTCGCGGTGATGTACCTCGGCCAGCTGGCGGAGATCGGACCTGCCGAGGATCTGTACCGACGACCGCTCCACCCGTACACGTCTGCGCTGCTGGACTCCATCCCGGGGATCGACCCGACGACCGGACAGGCCCGGGTACCGGTTCCGCTGCCCGGGGAGCCCCCCTCGCCGCTCGACCCGCCGAGCGGTTGCCGGTTCCGTACCCGCTGCCCCCGCGCGCAGGAGCGCTGTGCCCTGGAGGAACCCCGTTTCACCGAGAAGGGGTCCGGTCACCAGGTGGCATGCCACTTCCCACTGGACGTCCCGGGCTCGTCTTCCGAGGCGTCCTCGGTGGCCACGGGCGCAGCGGCCCCGGTCACGGCCTCCGTCACCGCGTCCGTCAGCGAGGGGCCGGGAACCCGACGGAGTGCGTCCCCATGAACTCGCGTACTCCCTCGATCCCCATCTCACGCCCCATGCCGCTGTGGTCGAAGCCGCCGAAAGGCGCCCGCTCGTCCAGGTGGGCCGCACCGTGGGCGTTGACGAACGTGTAGCCGGTGCGGAGGCGGGCTGCCAGGGACGCAGCGCGCTCGAGGTCCTCCGTCCAGACCGACGAGCACAGACCTGACCAGGTGGCATTCGCCCGCCCGACTGCGTCGTCCTCGTCCTCGAAGGGCAGGACGGGCAGAGTCGGACCGAACTGCTCCTCCACGACCACGCGGGCGTCGTCGGGGGGGTCGAGGACGAGAGACGGGCGCAGGAAGTTGCCCGTGGACAGATCGGCGCCCCCGACGGCCTCCCCGAACTCGCGGACCTCGGCACCGGACTCCCTCGCCTGCGTGGTCAGCCCTCGCACGTAGTCCCGCTGCCCGGCACTGTGCAGCGGCCCCATCGTGACCCGCTCGTCGAGCCCGTGCCCCAGGCGGGTGTCGGCGAGAAGCGTGCAGAGCCCGCCGACGACCTCCTCGTACCGGGAGCGGTGCACGTAGAGCCGCTTGGCCGCCATGCAGACCTGACCGGTGGTCGCGAACGCCCCGGCGAACAGCCGCTGCATGGCCTCGGGGCCCAGGTCGGCGTCGGCCATCACGAGGACCGGGTCGTTGCCCCCGAGCTCCAGCACCACCCCGGTCAGGCTCTCGGCTGCCATGGACATGACGCGCTTGCCCCCGCCGGGGCTTCCCGTGAAGCACACCTTCTTCACCCGGTCGTCCTGGACCAGCGTCGCGCCGATCTCGGCGTCGTGCCCGGTGACGACGTTGAGGACCCCGGGGGGCAGAGCCTTCGCCACCGTCTGCACCGTCCGGACCGTGGCCAACGGCGCGGTGGGCGGCGGCTTCACCACGACGGTGTTTCCGGCGAGTAGTGCCTGCGGGAGCGAGGCAGCGAGGATGGCCAGCGGCCAGTTGAAGGGGACGATGATGGTGACGACGCCGAGGGGCAGGTACGACACCTCGGTGCGGTACGGCGGCGCGAGCAGCCGGGTCACCTGTGGCACGTCGTCCGCCAGCGCGGCCGCGAGCGTGAACCGGTGCGCGAACACGATCGTGTCGATGAACGACTCGCCGCGGATCTTTCCGTTCTCCCGCGTGAGGACCTCCGCGGTCGCCGCACGGTCGTCCTCCAACAGAGCCAAGGAGGCGACGATCAGCTCAGCGCGCTCCCGGGGGGTGCGCGACGCCCATGCCGGGAAAGCCCGGTCTGCCGCGGCCACGGCTGCCTCGGCCTGCTTGGCGGTCGCAGCCGCGGCATAGCCGACCACCGCGCTGGTGTCCGCAGGGTCGACGACCTGGAGGGCGTCGTCGGCTGGGCACGTCTCACCGTCGACGAACAGGTCGGTGGTGATCTGCGGCAGTGGGTCGAGAAGAACCATCGGCTGCTGCCTCTCTCTGCAGGGCGGATGAGCCACCGAGCCCGTCTGAACATCACCGTAGGACGCATGTCCTTGGGGCTCCTGGTCCATCCGACCCGATCCGACGTGCCCACTCGGGAAGGCGGGACACGACATTCGACGTACCTTTGCCAAGGATCTCGTCGCCGCCTTGTCCGACGTGTCGTCAGCGGGCGGCCCCCGGCCCGTCGAGGTGCCGATCACGCGAGAGACCCGGCCGCTGGGTGAGACGCGCCGTACTACAGCGGGACAGATGACGTAACGGGACTGGCACAGAAGTCGAGGAACAGTCAGGTCACGTCGCCTACGACACCGGTCCGACGAACCGGTTGGATACCTCCCAAGGAAAGACGGTCGGCAGTGGTCGGGTGCGGTTCCGCCCGCACGCCGCGTTCCAGAGGAGCACCACTCATGGCCACATCCTCGTCTGGCACCCGGGCGCCGAGGAAAGGCATCTTCGCCGCCAGCGTCGTCGGCACCTCGATCGAGTGGTACGACTACTACATCTTCGGCACCGCCGCCGCGCTGGTGTTCCCCGGTCTCTTCTTCCCGGAGTACTCCGAGGTCGCCGGCACGTTGGCCGCCTTCGCCACGTTCGCCGTCGGATTCCTTGCCCGCCCGCTCGGCGCCGCCGTCATCGGCCATTTCGGCGACAGGATCGGTCGCAAGGCCATGCTCGTCCTCACGCTGGTACTCACCGGTGGCGCGACCTTCCTGATCGGCGTCCTGCCCACCTTCGCCGCCATCGGCATCGGCGCTCCCCTGCTGCTCGTCGCGCTGCGGCTGCTGCAGGGATTCGGTGTCGGCGGGGAGTGGGGCGGTGCCGTTCTCATCGCGACCGAGCAGGCCTCCCCACGGCGACGTGCGCTGTACGGGAGCTTCGCGCAGTTCGGTGTGCCCGTCGGAGTGCTGACCTCGAACCTCGCCTTCCTCGCCGTCTCCGGCATGTCGGAGAGGGACTTCCTCTCCTACGGCTGGCGCATCCCCTTCCTGGTCAGCCTGGCGCTCGTCCTGGTCGGGCTCGTCGTCAGGGCCCGGTTGCACGACACCCCCGAGTTCCGGCGCGTCAAGGAACACGGCATGACCAGCAAGCTGCCCGTCGCCGAGCTGCTGCGCCGCCAGCCGCGCAACCTCGTGCTCGGGAGCCTCGCCGCCATCGCCCCGCCCGCCGTCGGGTACACCGTGATCGTCTACATGCTCACGTACGGCACCACCGTCGTGGGTTTTGACCGCACGACGTTGCTCACCCTCATCCTCGCCTCGACGGTGCTCTGGATCGCCACGATCGGGGTCTCCGCCGCCGTCTCGGACCAGGTCGGTGCCAAGCGTGTGTACACCGTGGGAGCACTGACCGCGGTGCTCTGGCCCCTCCCGTTGTTCGCGCTCGTCGACACGGGCAACGCAGGCCTGGCGTTCATCGCCTTCGCCGTGGCCGCGATCGTGCAGGGGATCATGGCCGGGGCCCAGGGCGGGCTGTTCACGGAGATCTTCGACGTGCAGGTGCGCTACAGCGGGATCTCCCTCGCGTACCAGCTGGGGGGGATGGTGGGCGGGGCGGTCACCCCGATTGCCGCCACGGCGCTGTACGGCGCGTACGCCTCGTCCACCCCGATCGCCCTGTACGTCAGCGCCCTGTCGCTGGTCAGCCTCGCCGCGATCCTCGGCGTGCGCCAAGCTGTCCCGTCTCCCACCGCGGACGCCGTGGATGTTCCTCGGACCGCGCCCGCAGTCAAGGACGCGTGATGCCGGGGAGGAGACCGTTGCTGTGTCACGGACCACGCCCGTACCGTCCGTGCGTCGCCCTGACCTGTGAGGAGCTGTGATGGAGAACCCTCGTCCGTCCGCCGTCAGCGACGCCGGCGCGGAGACGCCGGAAGTCGACGAGGAGATCCTCGCGGAGACGCTGATCGAGGACGTGTCGATCGACGGCATGTGCGGTGTCTACTGAGGCCGCTCCCGGCCCCGTCGGACACGAGGTCGTGGCGTCAGCGCAGCCGATCCTCGACCAGGCCTGGGAGCTCTCCCCCGCGGTCGCGCTCCGCCCCGAGCCGTTCGGCGCGCTGGCATACCACTTCGGCAACCGCCGGCTGACCTTCCTGAAGCGCCGCGAGCTGGTGGACGTCGTCCGCGGACTCCGCGCGGGCGCCGATGTCCGGGCCGCGCTGATCGAGGCGGCTGTCCCGGCGTCGCAGTGGCAGGCGTACGCGGCGGCCCTCGAGAGGCTCGCGTCCGCCGGCATCATCCGACGACGGAACGAGGGGGAGGCCGATGACGGCCCTTGAGACCCGCCCTGCCGACGCAGATCGGACCCGCCCGGCAGGGGGCTCGTTGGTGCAGCAGTTCGAGTACGGGCTCGACGCACCGATCTGCCTCACGTGGGAGCTCACGTACGGCTGCAACCTGTCGTGCGTCCACTGCCTGTCCTCGTCGGGCCGTCGCGACCCTCGGGAGCTCACCACCACCCAGTGCGAGGCAGTCGTCGACGAGCTCCGTGCCATGCAGGTCTTCTACGTCAACATCGGCGGGGGCGAGCCGACGATCCGTCCGGACTTCTGGCACCTGCTGGACTACGCGGTGGGACACCAGGTCGGGGTGAAGTTCTCCACTAACGGTGTCCGCATCACACCAAGGAGAGCGGAGTTCCTGGCCGCGAGCGACTACGTCGACGTGCAGGTCTCGCTGGACGGAGCGACCGCCGAGGTCAACGACCACGTCCGGGGCGAGGGGTCGTACGGCATGGCCATCCGCGCTCTGGAGCACCTGGCGGGGGCCGGGTTCGAGAACCCGAAGATCTCCGTCGTTGTCACGCGTCAGAACGTGGTTCAGCTCGACGAGCTCAGGCGGTTGGCGGACGACCACGGGGCGACGTTGCGGCTGACCCGGCTGCGCCCGTCGGGCCGCGGAGCAGACGTGTGGGGCGAGCTCCACCCGACGGCCGCGCAGCAGCGAGACCTGTACCACTGGCTGCGAGACGCCGGGGAGAACGTGCTGACAGGTGACTCGTTCTTCCACCTGGCCGGGTACGGGGAGACGTTGCCCGGGCTGAACCTGTGCGGCGCCGGGCGGGTCGTCTGCCTCGTCGACCCGGTCGGGGACGTCTACGCATGCCCGTTCGCCATCCACGACCAGTTCCACGCCGGCAACGTGCTCGACGAGGGTGGCTTCGCCCGGGTGTGGCGAGAGTCGGAGCTGTTCCGGGAGCTCCGTTCCCCGCAGACGTCCGGCGCGTGCACCAGGTGCGGGTTCTTCGACGCCTGCCGCGGCGGGTGCATGGCGGCGAAGTTCTTCACCGGACTTCCGCTGGACGGCCCTGACCCTGAGTGCGTCCAGGGGTACGGCGAGCAGATGCTCGCCGCCGGGGACCGTACCGTCCCGACGCAGAGTACCGACCACTCACACCGCACGAGGCCGGCTGGACGGGAGCCGGTGCTCGTCCCGCTGGAGGCGGGCCCTCCGCAGTCGCCGCCGGTGCGTGCCTGTGCGGAGAACCCCCTCGCCGGACTGGACCTGCGCTGAGGCAGGTCCCCGCGGGGTGCGTCCGGCTCGAGGAGCTCGTCAGGAGGGTGCCATGCCGAGGAATGCGTGGTTCGAGACCGTCGCGGAGGCCCAGCGACGGGCCGAGAAGAGGCTCCCGAAGTCGGTGTACCGCGCGCTGCTCGCCGGATCCGAGCGAGGCATCTCCTACGACGACAACACCGCGGCGTTCGCGGAGCTGGGCCTCGCGCCCCACGTGGCCGGGCTGCCCGACAAGCGCGACATGACGAGCACCGTGATGGGGCAGTCGCTCTCGCTTCCTGTGCTGCTGTCGCCCACCGGCGTCCAGGCAGTTCATCCCGACGGGGAGGTCGCGGTGGCCCGGGCCGCGGCGGCGAGAGGTACCGCGCTCGGGCTCAGCTCGTTCGCGAGCCGGCCGATCGAGCAGGTCACCGCGGGCAACCCGCAGACCTTCTTCCAGATGTACTGGAGCGGCAGCAAGGAGTCGATGCTCCGGCTGATGGACCGCGCGCGCGCCGCCGGCGCCGTCGGCGTCATCGTGACGCTGGACTGGTCCTTCTCGAACGGCCGCGACTGGGGCAGCCCGGTGATCCCGGAAACCATGGATTTCAGGACGATGATGCGCTTCGCGCCCCAAAGTCTGGCCAGGCCGAGGTGGTTGCTGGAGTACGCGCGGTCCCGGACTCTCCCGGACCTCACGACCCCCAACCTCGCCGAGGAGGACAAGCCGCCCCCGACCTTCTTCGGCGCGTACGGGCAGTGGATGCAGACGCCCCTACCCACGTGGGACGACGTCGCGTGGATGCGTGAGCAGTGGGGCGGGCCCTTCATGCTCAAGGGGGTGTGCCGCGTCGACGACGCGCAGCGCGCCGTCGAGGCCGGGGTCACGGCGATCTCGGTGTCGAACCACGGTGGCAACAACCTCGACGGGACCCCGGCCCCGATCCGCATGCTTCCCGTCATCGCGGATGCCGTGGGAGACGACATCGAGGTGCTCATGGACGGCGGTGTCAGGCGCGGCAGTGACGTCGTCAAGGCGCTCGCGCTCGGCGCCAAGGCCGTGATGATCGGACGCGCCTACCTGTGGGGTCTCGCCGCCAACGGCCAGGCCGGGGTGGAGAACGTCCTCGACATCCTGCGCGGAGGCATCGACTCCACGCTGCTCGGGCTCGGTCACACCTCCATCCACGGCCTGTCTCCCGTCGACGTGGTCGTCCCGCCAGGGTTCACGCGCGCACTCGGCGTGGACACCGCTCCACCAGGGGAGTGACGGTGCCGAGCGTCGACCGCATCTCGTGGCCGGCGGTGCCGGACGCGCCCCTGGTGCTGGTGCCGACCGGCTCCACGGAGCAGCACGGGCCCCACCTTCCGCTCGGCACCGACACCGCCATCGCCGTGGCCGTCGCCGAGCGAGCCGCGCGAGAGCTCTGGGTGAGCCCGTACGACGCCGAAGTCCTGGTCGCACCACCGGTGTCCTACGGGGCGAGCGGCGAGCACCAGCACTTCCGGGGGACCACGTCGATCGGGACCGAGAGCCTGCGCCTGGTGCTGGTCGAGCTGGTGCGCTCGCTCTCCACGTGGGCGGGCCGGGTCGTCTTCGTGAACGGGCACGGCGGGAACGTGCCCGCTCTGCTGAGCGCCGTTACGCAGCTCGTCCATGAGGGGCACGACGTCGCCTGGGTGCCGTCTGCCACCGAGATGGCCGGAGCACACGCGGGGCACACCGAGACGTCGGTGATGCTGCACCTGGCCCCCGCCCTGGTCGACATGTCGCGGGCCGGTCCGGGGAACGTGGCACCGATCGGAGAGCTCCTGCCCCGCATCGTGGCCGACGGGGTCGTTGCCGTCTCGCCGAACGGCGTGCTGGGCGACCCGAGCTCTGCGCATGCCGACGAGGGACGCCACATGCTCGACTCGATGGTGGACGGGGTGGTCGGTCGTCTCCGACGGAGCGAGCGCGACTCCCGCGGGTGCCTCCTGCCCGCGTCCGGCGTGCCGGCGCCGTACTCGGGAGACCTCTCCGGTGCCTGACAGGCGCCGGGCGGCGCTCGTGACCGGAGCGGCTCGCGGCATCGGAGCCGCCACCGTACGCAGGCTCAGCGCCCAGGGCTACGGCGTGGTTGCCCTCGACTCCTGTGACGGGGATGGCCGCGGCGGCGCTGACGAGGTCGGGTACTCACTGGCCCGCCGTGAGGACCTCGCCCGGTTGGCGGCCGAGCACCCGGACCAGGTGGTGCCCCAGGTCGGCGACGTCCGGGACCCCGACGCGCTCGGATCTGCTGTTGCCCTGGCACAGGAGCGGTTCGGCCGCCTCGACGCCGCCGTCGCCGCGGCCGCCGTCATCGTCGGAGGGAAGCCACTGTGGGAGACCCCGGCGGCAGACGTACGGACGCTGTTAGACGTGGACGTGGTGGGCGTCTGGAACACGGCCTCAGCCTGTCTCCCCGCCATGCTTCACGGCCCTGAGCCGGGAGGCTGCCGCTTCGTCGCTGTGGCCTCGGCCGCGGCGGACCACGGCCTGTTCCATCTGGCCGCCTACAGCGTCGCGAAACATGCGGTCGTCGGCCTCGTCCGCGGGCTTGCTGCCGATCTTGCGGGAACGGGCGTGACCGCGGTGGCGGTGTCGCCGGGCTCGACTCGGACGGACATGCTCACCGCCACCGCCGACCTCTATGGCCTCGACACCGTGGACGGCTTCGCCTCCTCCCAGCTCGTCGGGCGTCTCATCGAGCCAGACGAGGTGGCCGCTGCGCTCGCGTTCTGCTGCTCCGTGGACGGCGGCGTCCTCAACGGCTCCGTCGTCTCCGCGGACGGGGGATTCCGCCCGTGACCCCCACGCCCGTGCGGCACGCCCCGCCCCCGAGCGCCTCAGCTGCCGGGTTCGCGGATCAGGGGACAGCGATACCGCAGTCGGCCGCGATCCCGATGAGCACCGGCTCGAGGTGGTCGATGCCCCGGCCGTCGGCAAGCACCTTCGCCTGCGGGTTGTTCGACGCGATGACGAAACCCTGGCCCTTCGCGGGGCCGGTGCCGATGGCGAGCGTCTCCGGCAGCACCGACGTGGCTTCCTCGGTGAAGCAGGCGACCTGCTCGGGCGTGGCGCCGAGCCCGGTGAGGTCTCCCTCGATCTCCGCCAGCAGCTCCGCACGCGGCACGGGTGCCCAGTTTCCGGAACGGGCCGCGCTTTCCGCGCCTTGCGACGAGCGCTTGGGCGTGAAGCAGTCGAACGCCCAGGCGGCGCTCGAGCCACCGACAGCCACCGTCGCGGCGGAGAGGACGACGAACGCCGACCTGGCCAGAGCTCGTGTCACCATGCGTGTTCCCCTTTCGGCCCCCTGTTGGAGACCTCGTCGTGGCCAGATCCGAGCCGCCCCGACGGCGCCGCACGGGGCGTCCCGGCTGCGCTGGCCCGTAGAACCTCCCAACTCTGACCTGGGCAGACAACCGTTCTCGCGGACGACCACTCGATCGGACTAGGCCTGCCGATGGTCGGCGTGCAAGCGCGGGGAGCGCACGCACGGCCTAGCCTGTGCCTGTGCCGGGCGCGAGCCGGGAGGTGCGCGATGGCTGACGCCGAGGACGTATGCCGTCTCGCGCTGGCCCTGCCTCACGTGGTGGAGATCGAGAGCGACGGCTTCGACTTCCGGGTGGCCGACAAGGGGTTCGTCTGGTCCTATCCCGAGCGCACACCGGGCCGGCCGCGGGTCATCCGCACCGACATCGCCGTGCTGTTCGTCGGCGACGAGGCCGAGAAGCAGGCGCTCCTGCTCGGGGAGCCCGGCTTGTTCTTCACCACCCCCACCTACGACGGCTTGCCGCTGGTGATGCTGCGGCTGGCGGAGGTCGACGCCGAGCGCTTGGCGGAGCTCGTGACCGACGCATGGCGGATGCGCGCCCCGGACGCGCTCCTGGGCGACCTCGCCGCGGAGGACGACGCGTCGAGCGCAGGCCTGGGCTGACCGCCGACGGCCGGAGTCACCGGCTTCCTCGAAGGTCGCCGAGGCCCGGACGGGTGTCGCCGAGAGCCCCCGGGGGTAGAACGCTCGGGAGACCCAGACCACGGCCACAAACCGTCCCAGGCAACTCTCGCCGACCCCTGCGGCGATCGGTGCCCGGCAGGCAGATCTCGGTCCCTGCTGGGCTCACTCGTAGGAGGCCGATGTGAGCGAGCTTCTGGCCTTCGTCCGTGCCCGGATCGACGAGGACCAGCGGGACGGGCGGATGAGCCGTTCAGAGGCCCGGGCACTCGAGGCCATCCTCGGGCTCTACACCTACACGGACCCCGGCGATCGGGTCACACACGGAGCCACCGTCCTCCGGAGGATGATCTTCTCCCTGGCCTCGATCTGGCGTGACCACGCCGACTATCCACGGCTCGTCCCGCACCAGCACCGTGCGGACGCTCGGGGTGGCCTGCACCTGTCGTGACCCGAGCTCTTCCAAGACAGGGCTGGTCAGACCGCACCTTTTCGCCGGGAGAACGCCGAGTCCGGGTGTAGCATTCAGTTACCGAGGACTGCCTGTACGTGGACCTCTTCGTCTCCGTCGCCCCCGGCGCACGACATGACAGCCGGCCGCGCGCAAGCCGGGGACGGGCCCGCGACATGACGGCTACCCCTATCGAGACCGCCACCTCTTCGGGCGTCGATCTCTCTCCCGCTCCGACCGCGCGCCTCGCGCTGCCTGAGGCCGAGCCGGGGTGGGTGAGAACACGGGACGGGGCCTGGTGGCCGCGTTCGCGCAACCTGGTCGACGAGCTGCCCGCACTGATCACCGAGCTGCAGCACCCGGGGGGTCCGGGTCATACGCGTCGCCTACAACGCCGACCCCTGGGACGCCACGCCTCGCAGGCTCCGAGCCGAGGGGCGGGTCATCCGGCTGGGCTGGTACCGCACGCTCGACGCCCACCTGGTGAGCCTGCCGGCGGTTCTCCCGGCGAGCGGGTCGACCTCCTCGTGATTCCCCCGACCGTGCCCGCCGAGCTCGCGAAGCAGGTCATGGCCCATGCCATGATCCGCGGCAATCGAGCGGACGCGTTCGCCGCGCTGACCGCTGCGATCGCCCTCCCGGGCGTCGACCCGGACAACCCGTTGCCGGGAGCGGGCACACGTCCGGCCGAGCCCCTCACTGCGCGCGCCGAGTCGCGCTGGGAGTCAGAAGGTGGCCAGCTCCACGCGTGACCCTTGGGGGTCGGCGACCACGCGCCACCAGGCAAGACGACATCAAGGAGGCGGCCGAGTTGGCCTACCTCATGCTCGTCGGGACCGGCGGCTGGACCCAGCAGCTCACGCACATCGGCACCGACAGGACCGGCCACCTAATGTTGCTGGACCCGGAGACGGACACCGAGATCACCCTCGTCGTGGCATGGCGACACCCCGTGGTCACCGACAGCATCGTGGGCGCGGTCTTCCTCGTCTCTCTTGCCACCGCCCGTCCCGTGGTCGCCAGGGTGGCCGCCGACTTCTACCCGATGAGCCAGGACGTGGCCAAAAGCCCGCGCGTCCAACGCCTGTTCTGGCACCTCACCTTGTTGTGGGCCACCGTCTGCCTCGGCAAGGCCGTCGTCACCCTGTGGCTGCTGCACTCGCTCCCGCTGGTCAGCTTCGTCGTCGTCAAGAGCACGGTGCTTCTCGTCCTCACGGTGTCCGCCGTGACCGCCACCGTTTCCGCCGCGACCTGGGTCGCACGAAGGGAAGGGCTGTTGCACACGACCCCTACCGGCTGAGCGGTAGCCATCGGCACCCAGCCGACACGGCAACACCCCAAGGGGGAACGCATATCGGCATCGGAACGGTCAGGCCCGTCACACTCCCACGTAGGCTCCGGCGTGACGCCGCCGGCGATTCCAGGAGGTCGGCTATGGCAGAGATCGTGTTGCGTGTCCGCTTGGTCAACGGCGACCGCCTCGACGTCACGTACGACGACCCCTCGGCCGGCGAGCCCGAGCAGGCCATTGATCACGTCGTCGCGATGCTCGCCGAAGACTCCGGCGCACTCCGCACCCAGCACGGCGACCGGCTCCTCGTGCTCTACGGCCGGGGTGTCACCGCCCTCGAGATCGCCCCCCGCGGTGCGATCCTCTGACCCAGGGCGGCCACGTTGCGCCGATGGCCGGCGTCAGCCGGGCGCGGCGAGGTCGGCGAGTGCCGGGAGCAGGGACCCGGCCATTTCGACGTCATCACCGAGGGGACGGTCCGAGAGGTCTGCGGGCAGGGCCGCGGCCGCACGCTCGAAGGCGGCACGCACGGGCACGTCGGGAAGGTCGCGTCGCTGCATGCGCAGGGCCCGGACGGCCGCGACGAGCTCGCACCCGAGGACGATGCGGAAGGCAGCCACCGTGGACTCGGTCTGTCGTGCCGCCTGGCTGGCGAAGCTGGCGTGGTCCTCGAGGCCACGTGAGATCACGACCGTCCCGGTGGTCAGAGGTGTCAATGCCGAGCGCATCTGAGCGAGCGCGTCGTGGGCCAGGTACTCGAGGATCATGACCCCGGAGCTGCCCGAGGGGCCTCCCGCCAGGAACGCAGGCTGGCCGGTGAACTGCGGCTCGACGAGGTCGCCCAGCCGGGCCACGGACAGCTGGGCGGTGTGGTGCGCCGCGGCGTGCGCCTGGTCGAGGGCCAGCGTGAGCGCGGCGAGGTGGAAGTTCCCGTGGTGGAGGACGTCATCGGCCTCCAACGACACCAGCGGGTTCTCGGTGGCGGCGTTGATCTCCACCGTGAGGACGCGGTCCAGCGCGGCCAGGGCGTCGAGGGCGGGCCCGTGCATCTGCGGGAAGACCCTCAAGCCGAACGGATCCTGCAGACGCCCCGGCGCGAACGCGTCAACCGCCTCGTCCAGGCCGAGCAGCCGGCGCATCGTCGCCGCGCAGGCCACCTGGCCCGGGTGCGGACGGGCGGCGTGCACCTGCGGGGCTAACGCCTCCCACGACCCACTCAGCGCCACGAAGGACAACGCGGTGACCACCTGGGTGGCCTCCACCAGGCGGGCCAGCTCCACGCAGCCCAACGCCGCCTCGGCGACGGTCAGCGCGTTGCTGCTCAGGAAGGCCAGCGCGTCACCGGTCCCGAACGTCACCGGATCGACCAGCCCGCGCCGCCACGGGCGGGCCCCCGAGAGCGTGAGGGCCGTCTCCGCCAGCGCCGTCAAGTCACCGGTGCCGATCGCGCCGTAGCGATGCACGGCGGGCACCGCGCCCGCGCTGAGCGCGGCCGCCAGCCCCTCCAGGATCGCCGGGGACAGGCCCGCGCCACCGGCCGCGAGCTGATTGAGCCGGACGGCGAGCATCGCGCGGGCCAGCTCGTCCGACACGAGCGGCCCCATGCCCCCGGCGTGGCTGTTCAACAGCCGCAACCCGTGACCGGGGAGGTCCCCCTCACCGGCCACCTCGACCCGGTTGGCCCCGACCCCGGTCGTCCGCCCGTACACGGGACGTTCGCTGGCCCGCCGCCGGGCCAGTGACCAGGACTCCTCCGCCCGCCGCCGCGCATTCGAGTCCAGCCTCAGCGAGACGTCCGTGCGAGCGATCCGCGCCACCGACTCACACGTCAGCGCGCGCCCGTCCAGCACCACGAATGCCCGGGTATGCGGAGAAGCCATAGGGCCCAGTGTGCCGACCCGTGGGACTCCCCCAAGATCCGCACGGGGCGCGGGCTTCTCACTGTGAATGTGCTGCTGGCCGGGCGGTCCCCGTCCGTTCACGCGGCGTCGACCTGGCTTCGCCAGTGTCTGAACCAGTCGGCTCCGCGAAGAAGGGACGGGTGTGCCAGTACGTCAGCCGTGGGACGGCACCTCCCCAGCACAGACGCCGCACGCGGACGCCGTGACCACCGTGGCGGTCATCCCCGCGCGGGGCGGCTCCAAGGGAGTGCCGGGCAAGAACCTCGCCACCGTCGGCGGGTTGAGCCTGGTGGCACACACGGTGCTCGCCGCCCGGGAGGCGGCCTCGATCGAACTCGTCGTCGTCAGCACGGACGAGCCGGCGATCGCCAAGGAGGCAGCGCGAGTCGGCGCGACCGTGATCACGCGCCCCTCCACCATCTCGGGGGACGAGAGCAGCAGTGAAGACGCGGTGCGTCACGCGGTGGACACCCTGTACGCGGACGGGCTCACGCCGTGGTTCGTTGCACTTCTGCAGTGCACCACCACCTCCACCACCGGGGCACACATCGACGCGGTGCTCGAACCCGTCCTCACCGGTACCGCGGACAGCGCCTTCTCGGCCGCGCCCTTCCACGGGTTCCTCTGGAGTGCCACGGCGGACGGATCGGAGGGCGTCAACCACGATGCGTCACTCCCCCGAGCACGCCGCCAGGACGTCTCCCCGCAGCTGCTCGAGAACGGCGGCGTCTACGCCTTCACCGTCGGCGGTCTGTGGCGGACCGGGACCCGGTTCCATGGGCGCGTGGAGGGGGTGGCGGTCGACGTCCCGCACCTGCCTGAGATCGACACACCCGAGGACCTTGCTCTTGTCCGCGCCGCAGCAGGTCTCGTCGAGCGGCGGCTGCCCGCCCACCTTTCCCCGCCGCGCCTGCTCCTCCTCGACTTCGACGGGGTGTTCACCGACAACCGCGTCGTCGTGGACCAGGACGGGCGGGAGGCTGTCATCTGCCACCGCGGAGACGGGCACGGACTGGCCCGCCTCCGTGAGCACGTGCGCATCGTGGTCCTGTCCAGTGAGGTGAACCCGGTGGTCGGGGCACGATGCGCGAAGCTCGGCCTCGAATGCGTCCAGGGTCTCCGGGACGCGAAGGCCGAGGCGCTGCACCGGCTGGCCGTCGAGTCGTCGGTCCCCCTCGATGACGTCTGGTTCGTCGGCAACGACGTGAACGACCTGGAGTGCATGGCGGCCGCCGGAACGTCGGTGGCGGTCGCCGACGCCGCACGCGAGGCCCTGGCCGCCTGCGACCTCGTCCTCCGCCGGGACGGAGGCAACGGTGCGCTGCGCGAGCTGTGCGACCTGCTGCTTCCCCTGTACGCGCCCGCAGGCGGCGACACGGCGACCACTCCCACACCCGACCCTGACTCGCTCGTTTCACCGGAAGGGAACTCGATATGGCACAGGCAACCTTCGATGCCGTCCGGATCGGCGACTCGCTCGTCGGACCAGGTCACCCGGTCTGCGTCGTCGCAGAGATCGGAATCAACCACAACGGTGACCTCGCCGTCGCCAAGCAGCTGATCGACACTGCACGCCTCGCGGGGTGCGACGCGGTGAAGTTCCAGAAGCGGACGCCAGAGATCTGCGTGCCACCGGAGCAGTGGGACATCGAGCGGGAGACCCCGTGGGGCCGGATGACCTACCTGGAGTACCGGCACCAGGTGGAGTTCGACCACGACGGGTACGCCGAGGTCGACGCGTACTGCCGGCAGACGGGGATGACCTGGTTCGCCTCCTGCTGGGACGAGCCGTCCGTGGACTTCATCAGCGAGTTCAGCGTCCCAGCGTACAAGGTGGCAAGTGCGTGCATCACCGACCACGCGCTGATCAAGCGGAAGGCCCAGGAGCCGGGCGCGCTGATCCTGTCGACGGGGATGTCGACCATGGAGCAGATCCGCGCGGCCGTCGACCTCGTGCCGAAGGACCGCTGCGTCCTCACGCACTCCACCAGCACGTACCCGTGCCCCCCGCACGAGCTGAACCTGCGCATGATCCACACCCTGGGCGCCGAGTTCGGTGTCCCGGTGGGGTACTCCGGCCACGAGACCGGGTTGCAGGGGACGCTGGCCGCGGTGGGCATGGGCGCGTGCCTCGTCGAGCGCCACATCACCCTCGACCGCGCCATGTGGGGTTCGGACCAGGCCGCCTCGGTGGAGCCCCCCGGGCTCATGCGACTCGTGCGGGACATCCGCGTCATCGAGAGGGCGCTGGGCGACGGCGTCAAGCAGGTGTACGAGTCCGAGTTCGGGCCCATGCAGAAGCTGCGGCGGGTTTCCTGACCGTGACCCGCCTGACGCTCGTCGTTCCCGTCCGCGACGTGGCGCCCTACATCGCCCCGTGCCTGACCAGCCTCGCGCGCAACGTCGGCCACGACGACCAGGTCATCCTCGTCGACGACGCCTCGAGCGACGACACTCCCGAGATCGTCGAGTCGTTCCGCGGCCGGGTTCCCGGCCTAGAGGTGGTTCGCAACGCGCAGGCCCACGGCCTCGCCGGCGCACGTAACGACGGCCTTGACCGCGCCGAGGGACGCTACATCGCGTTCCTTGACGGGGACGACTGGCTGGCCCCGGGCACGCTCGACGGCATGGTCCACGCGATAGAACGCCTGGGTGTCGACTTCGTCCGGGTCGACCACGTGAAGGTCCTCGACAAACGCCGGGTGGTGTCGCGGGCTCCGGAGGGGCGCAGGAACCGCCCGCTCGACCCCCGCTCGTCGATCAACCCGGCCACCGAGACCACGATGGTCGACTACGCGTACGCGTGGGCAGGGGTGTTCGACCGCAGACTGCTCGACGGCGGCCTGCTCCGCTTCGACTCGGGCCTGCACACGGCCGAGGACCGACCGTGGGTGTGGCGACTGCACCGCCGCGCCGAGTCGTACGGCGTGGCATCGGTGCTGGGTCACATGTACCGGCGAGGCGTTTCCAGCTCGCTCACCCAGATCGGTGACCGCCGCCAGCTCGACTACATCCGCAGCTTCGAGATCGTCCTGGCCGAGGCCGCCGCGGACCCCGAGGCCGACGTCCTGCTGCCCAAGGCGTTGCGTTCGTACTTCAGCGTGATGGCCCACCACCTGCGTCACGAGAAGCGCATGACGGCAGGACTCCGCCACGAGCACCACCGGCTCGCGCGCCAGTCACTGAGACGGGTGGACGCGGGGCTCCGCGCGTCGGTGCTCTCGGGGATGGGCCGCCGGGGCCGGGCTCTGGACCTGCTGCGGCTGGGCCTCCCGAACGTCATGAGGATGCCGCTGTGACCCAGATCTTCCTCGCCAGCACCTCCCTCACCGTCGCGACGATGGCGGCGGCGATCGACGAGGGACGGTTCGACGAGGGCCGCCCCCAGAGCAGGGTGCTCGTGCTCTACTCGAGCGCGTACGCGCCGGAGACGCAGCCGGCGCTGGACGAGTCACCGGGGTTCGGTGCGCTGCTCAAGCGCTTCGACGAGGTGCTCTCGTGGAACGACCTCATCTACCCGTACCACGCACACGAGTGGTCGCCGCACTCCGACGACGCCCTGCTCCTGCAGCGGCTGCTCCGTGAGCACTGGGGGTTGGGCACGGAGGACCCCGCACTCGTCGTCGAGGCGATCCAGGTCAACCCCGCTCTGGCCCTGGCGGCGCTGTTCCCCGACAGCCCGCTCCACGTCGTCTCCGACGGCCTCATGACCTACGGCCCCACGCGCAACAGGCTCCCCATGTCCGTGGGGACGAGAGTCGAGCAGCTCATGCACGTGGACCTGGTGCCGGGTCTCACGCCGGTGCTTCTCAGCGAGTTCCGGGTGCCGTCACGGTGCGTCGATCCCGCGCCGCTGCGTGCCGTGCTGGCAGAGGTGGCGGCGGAATGTGCACCGCTGGTCGAGGACGAGTTGCGCGGGCTGCGGGGGGCGGCCTCCGTCGTGCTCGGGCAGTACCTCTCCGCGCTTGGAGTCCTCAGCGAAGCCGAGGAGGCTCGGCTCCACCATGACCTCCTCGTGCGCACGGGGCGTGTGCGTCAGGGGCCGGTGATCTTCAAGCCCCATCCGGCTGCGGCTCCCACGTCGGTGAGGCGCCTGGTCGAGGGCGCGCGGGAGGCGGGCGTGACCGTCAAGGTCAGCACGGCACCGGCACCCGCCGAGGTCCTCTACGACACGCTGCTCCCGACGCTGGTCTCGACCTGCTTCTCCACGGGTGCGGCGACGGCTGCCCAGCTCTATGGCCTGACGGCCGCGTCCTACGGTGCGGACGTCGTCCTCGGGCGTCTCGCGCCATACCCCAACAGCAACCGGATCCCGGCCACGGTCGTGCACGCTCTCCTGCCTCGTCTGACGTCGGAGGGGATCAGCGAGCCGTACGTGGCCCCCGGCCAGGTGTCCGGCGAAGGCCAGCGGCTCGTCAGCGCGGTGGCGTACTGCATGCAGCCGACCCTCTACCCCTGGCTCCGCGAGGACGCCGAGAGCCTCGTACGGCAGCAGGGTGAGGAGGCTGCGCGACCCTACATCGGGCGCGACCAGGTGCTTCTCCTGGGACTGTTCGGCGCGGGTCGCCCCCTGATGCGCGTGGCGTCCACGTCGTACCGCCTTGCCGCCCGGGCGCGCCGCGTCGGCGGCAGACTCGCTCGCCGCCTCAGCCGTGAGAGGACGGCGGGACCACCCAGCGGTGCCGGGGGATGGCCCGGCAGTTCTCGGCGTAACGCGCCCGAAGGCGCTCGACCCGGTCCCCGGTCCAGGGAGTGAAGGCCGGCCGGTCAGGACCCTTCGGCAGGGCGTCGCTGACCGGGCGCACGAGTTCTGATGCGACGTCCTGGCCAAGGCGTTCGGCCACGGCGTGCAGGGCGTCGACCGCGAGGTGCGAGAAGGACTGGCGCTCTGCTCGCCGGGTGTCGACCGCCATCAGCAGACGCTGGCCGAACGCGAGGTCGGAGGTGATCTGGCCGGCGTGGCCGCGGAAGTCCTCCAGCCGCCAGACCCTGAGCTCCGTGGGGCGCAGCGCCCGCTCCATGCGCTCGAGGATCACCGGCCAGTGCAACGCCTGCCAGTCGATCCGGCTCTCGAACTCGGTGAAGGGAACGAATCCCGCGTGACGCATGCCCTCGCAGTAGGCCGAGGCAGGAAACGACTCGTACCCACGAATGGCACAGAACAGCGACACCTCGTGCCCGGACAGCAGGCGGCCGAGCTGCCCGAGCCGGTCCTCCAGCCGTGGGTACGGGCAGCCGGTGCGGACGAAGGTCTGGCAGTCACCGAGCAGGTTCTCGTCCGAGAGGACGAGACCTGTGACCTGGTCGGGCACACCGTGGGGGAAGAACCGGTCGAGGTGCTGCTCGATCTCGAAGTCTTCGGGGTGATACGCCATGAGCTGGCGGGTGACCCACCGGCGGAGCGTGCCCATCGGCACGTACCCGACGCCGGCCTCGTTGAGCGCCATGAGGTTGTGTCGCAGCACTCCCTGGACGTACGTCGTAGCCGTCTTGTGCACGCCGACGTGGACGTGGATCCGCATCTGCTCCAAGGCCTCCTCGCGGTGGTCGGGTGACGCAGCTCAGACGGTGATGACGGTGCGCCCACTGGACGCGAATCTCGCGCGGAGCCACCGATACGTGCCGAACAGACGTGCGTCGCGCCCGTTGACCACGAGCACGTCGAACGCCGAGTCGGGAACTCGCCCGTCCTTCAGGACACGGACGTCGGTCAGCTGCCCGACGGCCGAACCGCTCACCACCCCGAGGTAGTACCCGCCCCCTGCCTCGACGGCGACCGCTCGGCTCCGGGACGGTGCACTCAGGTCGAGCACGGTGCTGCCGCCGGCCGCGAGGGCCTGCAGGAGTGCGTGGCCGGCTGGGTCGGCGTCCTCGGTGGCTGACTCGGACGTGACGAGCGGCCGCGTGGGATAGCCGAGCAGCTCGAAGTCCGTACGGAATCGCTCGGCGACCAGGCCCAGCGTCTCGTCGTCGTAGTAGGACGCGATGTCCCGGCGTTCGGACACACGCCGGTGCGGGAGCGGACCGGGCTTGTGGCCGGTCTGCTGCTCGGCCAGGGCGCAGAGCAGCCTCCAGTCCTGACTCATGCGCTCGAACCGGAGCACGAGATGGGGTCTGAGCCGTCCCCGGCGGTCCGTGAGGAGGAAGGACTGTGAGCGCAGGTGGGGATCCGCCCGCCTGTCGGAGATGGTGCTGGCGAGCTCGGCTGCTTCGGTGAAGCCCATCGTCGGGTCGAAGCCGAGCCGCTGGATCCGCTCGGTGAAGCCCGTGCCCTTGACCCTGTCCTCGAAGAACGAGACGAACCTGTCGAAGGGGTCGCGGGCCACGGCGAAGTGCAGGAAGTCGGGGTAGCGCCTGGCGATCGCCGTGGGGTGAACCTCCAGGTACGGGAGCATCTCGGCGTGCGGGTTCCGGCGGGGTGCCTCCGGGTGGAACGACTGGAGGAGGGTCGACTTGACCGACGTGTTGGCGACCTTGGGCGTGGCGGTGTAGACCATCCGGATCTCGGGCCACAGGGTGTGGCGCCACTCCATGGGTCGCTCCTCGGGGGACGGCTTGCGGGGTCGTCGTGGGTCAGGTGGCTGCGCCTAAGGTGCGCCCCGGTCCGGAGGTGGCACCCCCGCCGTTGCACGGGACGGCGTGTTCTCGTGCGTCCTCGTCCCCCGTGTGGGTCTCCGCCGAAGATCCCGGCCGACCCTGCGGCTGGCCCGCGTACACCAGCGGGACGCGCGCACGGCGACGCGGTACAGCGACGGCGGGACCATCAGCCGAAGCCGCGCCCGGCGACGGCGCGAGACCGACGCTCCGTCCTGCAGGAGGGAGGTGGCTTCGGGCAGGCGCTCCGCACGCGCCTCACCGAGCAGCCCGACCAGCAGGTCCTGCCAGGTCGCGGCGCACGCGTCGTGGAAGTAGTTCCGGGCACACCAGCCGGGATCAGGAACGCGGAAGTCGGCCTTCTCCAGGTCCGCGAGCGTGCCCAGGCAGCCGCTGCCCTCGAACGCCACGTTGAGCAGGTCGTCGCTGACCCAGAAGTCGGAGAGAACCAGCAGAGGCACGGACATGGCGATCGCCTCGAGCGCCGCGGTCGAGCCGACTGTCACGAACCCGGCGGCCCGTTCCAGGTGGCCGCGCATCTCGCCCGTCTCGAAGACCACCGCACCGGCGCGCACGTCTCCGGCGGCCACGAGACCGTCCCACAGCTCGCGGTACGGGAGGTGCTCGCGATGGGTCTGCATCTCCCCGTCGGTCGACCGGAGCTTCACCACGACCTTCAGGTCAGGGCGCTGCTCGGCGAGCGCCGCAAGCGCGCGGAGGACGCGTTCGCGGTCCTCTCCGCGGGCTGGCACCAGGGACTGGACGGCGAAGACCACCTGGTCCCGCCGGGACGCACCTGCGCCAGCGGGCCCGTCGCGCGACCCTTCGCCACGGACTCCGTGGCCCGGCGCACCGCTCCGTGAGAGGAAGGGCAGCCGGGCCAGTCCGACCGTCCCGGCTGCGCCCAGCGCATGGCCGAGCTCGGTGACGTCGCACACCTCCCGCAGGCTGTGCACCACGACCAGGTCGACGGACGAGCGGTACAGCCAAGCCCTCGCCGAGGCGGGAACGGCGATGCCCGGCAGACCGGACACCAGGACCGGTCGCCGGCTCAACCCGGTCAGCGTCACGTTCGCCAGCAGGTCCACGACCGGGCCCGTACACGCCAGCAGCAGGGCATCCGGTCGGTAGCGCTCGGCAAGCCGCCGCAGGGCGCGGGTCGTCACGACCGGTGGGGGGCGTCCCGCCCTGCCGGTCGTAGTGGTCGCCGCGGCGACCTGTCGTGAGGTGGGCGCGATCGGCGAGCGCACGACGACGAGTCGTCGCTCCCACCGGTCGGGGAGGTCATCGAGCAGCGCTGCGGCCCACTTCAGGTACGAGTCGGAGTCGGCCACGGCCAGGACGCGCGTGGTCACGTGCCCAGCCGCAGCGCTGACGTCGCTCACCGTTCCCTCCTGTCGCCCTCGCAGAGGTGGCTACGGGGTGAGCAGCCCGCGGGGAGCGGCCGCGTCCAGCGGGAGGATCCCTTGGGACGGTGGCGCAGGGGCCTCCTGTCGCCGACAGCCCTGGTCAGCCCCCGTGACCGTGAGGTTGAGGTGGGCACGGAGTTCGGTCGGCACCCGGCTTGTCCACCAGGCCTCCGGCACCCTGAGGCCATCGACGACGGCCCCTGCGGGGGCGAGAAGGAGACGAAGCGACGTGACGGCGGTAGAGGGCAGGCTCAGCAGCCGGTGGCGGGGCCCGAGACCGCGAAGCTGCACCTCCGCCGGCGCCCCCAGGTCCCTGACGCCGACACCCGGATACGCCCGCAGCCGGTCCAGTGTGCGCGCGTCCTCGCGGGGGTGCGGGTAGTAGGCCACCGCACCGTGACGTGCGAGCTCCCGCATCCACGCCAGGTAGGGCTCCGCGTGGACCAGGCCATTGGCCACGAGGGACGTACCGAGAACCACCAGCCGTTCGCTGGGCGCCGCGGGGCTGGGCTGCGATCGAAGCCAGCCGAAGTCGTGAGGGACGAGGCGTACGCCGAGCTCGGACACCTCTCGCGCCAGGCCGTCCTCGACCGCCAGGGCCGTGAACACCACGAGCCGACCGGCGTTCGCCGCGGCAAGCAGCCGCGAGGCCGTCACGCGAGCGAGCGCGACCCGGGCGGGGGTGGGTCGGGCACGGGCGCGGACGATCGGCGCGGGTCGCGGGCGGGACAGCAGATCGAGCAGGTGCACCGTGGCCAGCCCGTCATCCACGAGCACCAGGTCGTGGCGCGGGGGCGAGAAGAGCCATCGCCTCTGGACCTGGCCGGAGAACGGGTCGCCGACCCCCCAGGCCCCGTGACGGGGGAACCTCGGTGGCGTGCCTGCCGGGCTGGCGATGCGCAGCCCCTGGGGCAGCCCCAGGCCGGAGAGCTCAGAGGCCGTACGGGTCATGCTGGGCGATCCCTGGCGAGGGACGAGGTCCGCGCGGTTGCCCAGAAGGCCGCGGTGAAAGCACTCCACGGCCGAGAGCATCTGCAGGGGCGACTCCACCCAGACGCGGGCGCCGTCGTCCCCGTCCGGGGGATGGGGACTGCAGGTGCTGAACTGTCTGGTCACACGTCCTCCACGGCCGATCTCAGGCAGCGGTCATCTCCGCTCGTCGACAAGGTCGCCCACGGACGCGGCGGGAAGGTGTCGCTCCAGCGAACACCCGGCTTTGATCAGCGGAAGGGCTCGTGTCCGGTGAGGAGGCGACACCCGCGCGGCACGGCAGCGACGGCCAGGGACCGCGGCCTCGCCCTGCCCGTCATCGCGTCCGACGGACGCCCGCCGGCGACCTCAGCGCTGGACCCGGTAGTGCATGTGGACGACACCGGCCTCCCCCTCGAGGATCCGGGTGCGCTCCAGCTCGACGTGCTCGGGACCGCGCTCGTCGAAGAGACGGCGCCCTTGGCCGAGGAGTACCGGGATGAGATGGATCTCGAGCTCGTCGAGGACGCCGGCAGCGAGCGCGAGCCGGGCGGTGCCGGCGCCGTGGACCAGCACGTTCTTGTCGCCTGCGGCCCGCTTGGCCTCGGTCATGGCCGTCGTGACGTCGGACACGTAGGTCACCAGCGGCCACTGCTCCGTCTCGCTGCCGGGCTCACGGCGGGTCAGGACGAAGATCGGGACGCCGTGGTGGTGGTCGCCGCCCCAGCCGTCCGCGGGCTCGAAGGTCCCGCGGCCGGCGACGACCGCCCCCGTCGCCATGAACTCGTCGACCACCTGGCCGTTGACGCCCGCTCCACGGGCCTTGTTGTCGACGACGCCGTCCGTCAAGACCCACTCGTGCAGGCGATGCCCGCCGTCGCCCAGCCCGTTGCCCGGCCCCTCGTTGGGCCCGGCGATGAATCCGTCGAGGGACATGGACATGTAGAGAACGGTTGCGGACACGGTGTCTCCCTTCCTGGCCTGTCGTCTGAGAACCTCTCCGGCCGCATCCCGCCGAGTGTGCTTCGGGATGCGGGCGGTTGTCTCGCTATGCCGCCACGGTCGCCGTCTCGCTCGTCGGCTCGCTCTCGTCCGTGGCGTCCAGGTCGGCGGAGGTGCCCGCCTGCGTGGTGCTGCCCTCGCCCCTCACGACGTACGCCGCGACTGCGGCCAGGACGAGGAAGATCACCGCACCGGTTCCGCCGACGACGTTCAGGCCGTCGTTGAAGGCGTGGTGCGCACTGTCGAGCAGGGGCACGCCCAGATGAGCGGGGAGGCTCTCGGCGACCTCGACGGCGCCGGCCAGGCTCTGACCTGCCGCCTCGGCGGCAGCCGCCGGAACACCGGCGGGTGCGCCGCTGTCGAGCTGGCTCCGGTACACGAAGGTTCCGAGGCTGCCCAGTGCCGCCACGCCTGCTGCGACGCCGAACTCGGCGCTCGTCTCCGACACCGACGCGGCCGAGCCGGCCTTCTCCGGTGGGGCGGCTCCCATCAGCAGGCCCATCGTCAGCGTGGCGGGCAGCATGATGCCGAACGACGCGAGCGTCAGACCGGTCACCACCAGCGTCAGCCCGCCCAGCTGACCGACCTGCGTGTGCAGCAGCAGGCCGAGGCCGCAGATCACCAGACCGGACGAGATGACCCTCCCCATGGACAGCCGGCGCGCGAGGACCGGCGCGAGCGTCGACCCGGCCAGCAGCCCGATGTTGGACGGGAGCATCCAGGTCCCCGCCTCGAGCGGCGACAGGCGCGCGACCAGCTGGAGGTACTGGGTGGCCATGAACGACACCCCGGCCATGACGACGCCGCCGAGCAGCATGATCGTCAGCGCCGTACTGAACGTACGGTTCGTGAACAGGCTCAGGTCCAGGAGCGGGTCAGCCAGCCGCCGCTGCCGACGGCAGAACAGCACCGCGAAGACGGCCCCCGCCAACACGGCGGCCACGGCCGACCGGACGTCGCCGCCGCGGGCCACCTCCTTGAGGCCGAAGACGAGCGGCAGGATCGCAGCCAGCGACATGAGGACGCTGGCAAGGTCCAAGCGCCCGGCCGCCCGGTTGCGGTACTCCGGAAGCAGCACCGGCCCGGTGACCAGCAGCAGAGCCATGAACGGGACCCCGAGCAGGAACGCCGAGCCCCACCAGAACATCTCGAGCAGCGCCCCGCCGACCAGCGGACCCAGCGCCATGCCGCCCATGAAGCAGCTGAACCACACTCCGATGGCGACTCCCATCTTCTGGGGGTCGGGGAACATGTTGCGGATCAGCGCCATGCTCGACGGCATCAGCGTCGCCCCGGCGACTCCCAGCGCCGCCCTCGCGACGATCAGCAGGCCCGGGCTCGTCGCGTACGCCGCGACGACGGAGGCCACGCCGAACGCGGTGGCGCCGATGAGCAGCAGCTTCCGGCGGCCGATCCGGTCACCGAGATTGCCCATGGTCACGAGGAACCCGGCCAGCAGGAACGAGTAGATGTCCAGGATCCACAGCTGCTGCGTCGCGTCCGCACCCAGATCCGCACTCAGCCGTGGCAAGGCCAGGTACAGGACGCTCACGTCGAGGGACAGCAGCAGCGCCGTCAGAGCCAGCACACCGACGCCGAGCCACTCCCGGCGGCCGGTCGCGGACACGACCTCGCAACCTACGTCGCGCATCACGAACTCCTTGGATCCTCGTGGAGCCCGACGGGTCCGATGCCGTCCAGCTCGCGTCAGGTGTCACCGATGCATCGAACGGGATCGGCCGAAATCGACAGGCGCGACCGGTTGACTTCCTCGCCCTCGGCCAGGCGCCTCAACCAGCCACCCGAGACCCCCTCAGGCGGGCTGGAGAGGCTAGTCACCCATCGAGCGGCAGCTCGCCTCACATGCCGGGGAAGGCAGCGCCGTCGCCGTGGACGATCCCCTCGGGTAATGCGCGGGCTATTCGGCGAAGGCAGGCGACGCTCACGGATGGTGTCCGGGTATTCACACGGCGATACTCCAGGTGAAATGCGCGGAGAATTGTGTCAAGTTGTGGTCCAGCCGTTGGCGCAGTTCTCTCACACTGTGTCGCACCGATGACCGAGGAAATCCGGAACGGGGCGTACGCAACTCATGACAGGGCGTCACAGCGCGTCCGGCCTCCGCGCGAGAGGTCGTCCCCGGGGGAATCTTCGCTCGTCCCGAGCGCTCCGACGTGTCGCGCTGCCCGTGCTGCTCGTGGCCCTGGCACCCCTCGCCGTCGTCGGCCTCGTACGCGCTCAGTCGGACTGCGCGGGCCAGGACGTCGAGGTGACCGCGGCCCCGAGCGTGGCCCCCGCACTGCGGGCGGCATGGGCGAAGCGGGGCGCGCGCGATGGCGCCTGCCCGTCCGTGCACGTGACCAGCAGCACCAGCGCCGAGTCCGTGGCCGAGCTCGCAAAGCCGAACGTGGACCCGCCGGACGTCTGGGTTCCCGACTCCTCCCAGTGGGTCCAGCAACTGAGGCGCGACACGAACGGGGAGAACACGCCTGTCCAGAGCGCTTGGGTGTCACCGTCCATCGCGAGCTCGCCGATCGTCGTCGCGGCACCGGCGGACGACGCGGACTCCCTGTCGGCATTGGACGGCGGCTGGTCCGAGGTGCTCTCGGGAGAGACGCCTCTCGCCGTGGTGGACCCGGAGCAGAGCACGGCCGGGTTGCTGACCCTGGCCACAGCGCAGGACGCGTTCGGCAGTGCGTCCGGCTCACCGACACGCGCGCTCGTCTCGAGCCTCGTCGCGCTCTCGTCCACCGTCCTGACAGGTGACGCCGAGGGGATGGCCAAGCCGCGGTCGTCGACCTCGCAGCCGTTTCCCGCCAGCGAGCACGCCGTCATCGAGGCGAACTCCGGACCCGGACCGATGAAGGTCGACTCCGTCTATCCGAGCGGGGAGGGCATGTCGCTCGACTTCCCGGTCGTCCAGTTCACGCCGGCGACGCAGCATGGGGCGCACGTCGCCGCTGTCCAGGAGTTCGTCTCCTCCCTCTACGGATCCCCGGCGCAGCGCACGCTGCGAGCGCATGGGCTGCGCAACGCCGACGGTGACGCCTTCTCGACGACGGTCGACTTCGACGGCATCGCGCCGACAGCAGAGGTGCGGTCGCTGCCTCAGGCGAGCGACGCGCAGGTCGTCGACGCCTTCCGCGTGTGGTCGGCGGCCCAGCGCCAGAACCGGACCCTCATGGTGGTCGACGTCTCGGGGTCGATGGCCGACGACGGCGGCGACAAGATCCGTTTCGCCGCGGCAGCCGCCGCGGATGTCGTCGAATACCTTCCCGACACGGCGCAGTTGGGCATGTGGGCCTTCTCCACGAATCTGACCGGCTCGCGCCCGTGGCGCGAACTGGTGCCGCTGGGAACCGTCGGCTCACCGGACGACGCGGACGCGCGCCGTCAGGCGCTCAGCACCCAGACCGACCAGCTATCGCGCCTGACCGAGCGCCTGGGCGACACGGGCCTGTACAGAACGGCCTGGGACGCCTTTCAGGCCGTGCGGAAGGACTTTGACCCGCAGCGGTACAACTCGGTGGTGCTCGTGACCGACGGCGCCAACACCTTGCCGGGCATGACACTGGATGACCTGCTCACCAGGCTCAAGGAGACCCGCAGCTCCTCTCAGCCACTGCCGATCTTCACGATCGCGATCGGGCCCGACGCCGACACAGCGACGCTGAAGCGGATCTCGGCGGCGACCGGAGGCGCGGAGTACACGGTCGACACGGCGTCCGACATCCGCGACGTCTTCCTCCACACCGTCATCGAGGCGGGGACATGACGCCCGTAAGGCCCGGACTGGTCAGCCGCCGTGAGCTGCTCCTCGGTGGCGGGCTGGCCGCCATGCTCGCATCCTGCGACTGGTCGTGGTCGGATCCGGAACCCCCTGCCTCCCGGGCAGACCTGTCCGCCAAGGAGAAAGTGGTCAACTGGTCGAACTGGCCGGAGTACATCGACGCCGGTGACGACCTCGGCGACTACCCCACACTGCAGCGTTTCACCGAGAAGACCGGTATCCGCGTGAACTACACGACGGACTACTACGACAACGAGCAGTTCGTCGCCCCCGCCATGCGGGCGCTCAAGCGCGGCCGCCAGCTCGCTCGTGACGTCTGGTGCAGCACGGACTGGATCGTTGCGCGTCTGATTCGGGAGGACTGCCTGCTCCCGCTGCGTCCGGAGAACATCCCCAACCGCGAGAACCTGCAGCCGTCGCTCGCCAAGCCACCGTTCGACCCGCAGCGGCGGTACTCACTGCCGTGGCAGAGCGGTTTCACCGGAATCGGCTACAACACGAAGGCCGCCGGGGGCACGGTCGAGTCCATCGAGCAGCTCTTCACCGACAGCCAGCTCAAGGGCAAGGTGACGCTCCTCACCGACGTGGGCGACACCGTTGGCTCCACGATGCTGTCGATGGGCATCAACCCCGCCACGTTCACCTCGGCCCAGTTCGCCCGGGCGATCGACAGGCTGACCGAGGTCAAGGACTCCGCGCAGCTGAAGGGGTTCACCGGCAACGACTACCTCAACGGTCTCTCGTCCGGCGATATCGCGGCCTGCCTGGCCTACAGCGGCGACATGGTGGGGCTGCAGGCGGAGAACCCCGATCTCGGCTTCACCTTGCCTACCGACGGTCACATCGCGTGGTCGGACAACTTCGTGATTCCCCGCTACGCCCGTCACCGCACCAATGCGGAAAAGCTGATCAACTTCTACTACGACCCGGAGGTCATGGCCGAGGTGGAGGCCTGGGTCAACTACATCTCCCCCGTCGTGGGCTCGCGGGAGGCCCTGCTGGAGACCGACCCCGAGGTGGCGAACAACGAGCTGATCTTCCCGAGCCGGGATGTCCTGGCCCGGTCACACTCCTTCCGCGGGTTCACCGCCAAGGAGGACAGGACGCTCAACGCCGCGTTCACCAAGCTCGTCCAGTAGTGGCCGCGGATACCGGGCCGTCAGGCTGGCGCGCTGCGGGGTGGGGATCCCCTCCCGTACGGATGGACGGCGTACCAGTGTGAAGCGATCTCTTCGCGGCGGCAGATCCACACGTCGTCGAACCTGGCGAGGTAGTCGAGAAAGGTGCCGAGCGCAGCCACCCGCCCAGGCCTGCCCGTGACGCGGCAATGGAGCCCCACGCTCATCATCTTCGGGGCATCGCTGCCTTCGGCGTACAGGTGGTCGAAGGCTCGGCGCAGGTAGGTCTCGAAGTCACCTCCGCCGAAGCCCCGGCCCAGCATGAACTTCGTGTCGTTGGTGTCGAGTGCGTACGGGACCACCAGCAACGGCTGCCCGCTGACCTCGGTCCAATGGGGAAGGTCGTCGTCATAGGCATCGCTGTCGTAGGTGAAGCATCCGGCCTCGACCGCGAGCCGACGGCTCTGCAGGCTCGACCGCCCCGCGTACCACCCCCGGGGCTTCGCACCGGTCGCCGCCTCGATCGCCTCGATCGACCAGCGGACGTGGTCCCTCTCGGTGTCTTCCTCCATTGCCGAGTAGTCGATCCAGCGCCAGTGATGGCTGGCCACCTCGTACCCGAGCTCCGTGCACGCGCGACCGACCTCCGGGTTGGCCGCGATCGCCTGGCCGACGGCGAAGACGGTCAACGGCATCTCGGCACGCTCGAACATGCGCAGGATTCGCCACACCCCGGCACGGGCGCCGTAGTCGTAGAACGACTCCGTGCTGACGTTGCGCACACCCGGCACAGGCAGCGTCGGAACCTCGTTGATCAACGACTCGGCCACGGCGTCGCCGTTCAGGGGCGTGTTCTCCGCGCCCTCTTCGTAGTTGAGCACGAAGCTGACGGCAACGCGGGCCCCCGCCGGCCATTGCGGGTCCGGTGGCCGGGCGCCGTAGCCGACCAGGTCGCGCGGATAGGGCTCCGTCATCGTTCCGTCATCCGTACTCCACATGACCCGCTCGGCGGGACAAAGTCGGCGTTTCACGCGACCCCGACGGCCCCGCCAGCCACACCCGGTCCCTCGATCAGCGTGGCACACGCCCACCTCCCGACCGCGCGGACGGTGGGCCCGCCACCCCTCCGTTCTTGCGCATGAGGGCCATAGCGTGTCCGGCATGACCCAGACGGCCTGGCCGAGCCGCTGCTGCTGGAGAACCCGACCAGGATCGTGCAAGGCGACCGGGTCACCCACCTGGTGTACGACGTCAGCCGTTGACGTGCGCGCGGTCGTCAGAGTCCCCGCTCGCACGCCAGCCACGGCGGGCCTGCCCTTGGTGATGCCACGAGGCATCGTCCAGGCAGGACGATCTCAGCAGGCCGCAGGTCAGGGGCGGACGGCTCCGGTGTAGGGCATGAGGTCGACCGGGTCCGTCTTTACGGGCTCGCTGGAGTTCGCCGCGTGGATGATCTGGCCGTTGCCGACGTAGATGGCCACGTGGCTGATCGGTGAGTAGTAGAAGACGAGGTCACCGGGGCGCAGCTCGGACCGTGACACCTTGCTGCCGCTGCTGTACTGCATCGACGAGGAGTGCGGCAAGGAGACCCCGGCCGCTGCCCACGCCTGCATGGTCAGGCCGGAGCAGTCCCAGGAGTCCGGGCCGTCTGCACCCCACACGTACGGCTCGCCGAGCTGGTCGTAGGCGAAGTCGACCGCGGTCTCGGCGGGGGTCCGGGAGGTCGCATCGGACCCCGAGCTGGACCCGGACGACCCGTCCGAGCCGGAGTCCGTCGGAGTGGGGGTCGAACCGGAGGTCCCGTCCTGCTGGGCCTCACGTGCCTCACGTGCCTCTCGTGCCTCTCGTGCCTCTCGTGCCTCTCGGGCTTCTCGTGCTTCACGGGCCGCTTCACGACGCTGCGCCTCGAGACGGGCACGCTGCTCGGCCTCGAGGGAGTCGACCACCTGTTGGGCCTTGGTCAGGTGCGTCTCGACCTCGGCCTTGCGATCCGCCAGCGTCCCGCTGATCTCGGCACGACGGGCCTCCTGGGCGACGAGCTCGCGCTGGTCGGTCGCCAACGTGCGCTGGGCGCGGGCGGCGTGCCGCAGCAGCAGGGCCTGCCGACGGGAGATCTCCTGCAGTGCAGCCGCCGCCCGGAGAAACTCCTGCGGGTTGTCGGCAAGGAAGAGCTGCATCTCGTCACCGACGCCGCCGGAGCGGTACGTGTCCGCCGCAATCCCACCGAGGTCCGTCTGCAGCGCCGACACGTCACGACGCTGGTCCTGCACCCGCGCACGGAGGGCCCGAAGGCGTCGCTGGACCTGCTCGCGCTTGACCCGGGCCGTGTTGTACTCCTCCGCCGCCATCTCGGCCTTGTGCTGGAGCGAGGCCACCTGGGCCCTAGCGTCCTCGAGGCTTCGGTGGGGCTCGGCCAGACTGGTCACCGGGGGCAGGACGAGCACCGTCCACATCACCGCGACGCCCAGGATGGTCAGGGCTGCGCGCGTGTGCCGGGCTGCGCCAGGACAGGTCGCCACTCGTCGAGATCTCCTTCTCCCCGAGTGGTCCGAATCCGGTCACGTAGAAGGCAGCGGGCGGCAGTCGCCACCCGCGCCAGTCGGCTACCCCGCATGGCGGCACGGCGAAACACCCCGAACCACCAGAATCGAGCAAAGAACGCCTCGGTGACGAAACGTCCGTCCGCGGGCGGCATGGTCGACGGCTGCAGACCACGGCGAGCTCAGGGTCCGCTGGACGTGATCGGGTGTCCTGTTTCGGCGAAATGGCCTGCCCGAGAAAGCCCGTCGTGACGCAGGGACGGAATCAAAACGACACGGAGCCGTCTTTCTCCGCCGATGCACGAATGTCGCTACATACGTACGACGTCATGTGAGATGTGGTCGGTGTGGCTCTAAGCGCACGGCAAAATCGGTGGTGGGCGGGGCGAAAAGTCGACTCTACTGTTCGGATGAGTCCCCGAGGTCCGGGGTCACTCGGGGGCGAATGAGGGGTCGACGCGCATGACTGACGACCGGGCTGACACCTCCCGAATCCCGGAATCCTCTCCAGAGAACGAAACGACACGACGCGCTGCCCACGAACGCGAGGCCACCGGCGCGTTGTCGCGCTGGACGCGAGCCTGCGCCACCCACCCGTGGCGCGTCATCTCGGCATGGCTGGGGATCGTCGTCGTCCTCATCGCCCTCGTCGGCACGGTCGGCGGGAGCCTGCGCGACGAGTTCGAGATCCCGGGCTCGGACACACAGAAGGCGACCGACCTCATCGAGTCGGAGTTCGCGTCCGAGCAGGGCGGCGTACTGAACGTGGTGTTCGCGGCCCCACCGGGCGAGCGACTTGACACGCCCGAGCGCGAGGCCGCGATCGACAAGGCGGTCGCACTCATGCGGTCGGACCGGTTCAAGCCGTCCGGCGACACGGCTGGCCTGGCCAGCGTGAGCAACCCGTTCAGCAACCGGACGTTCTCCGACAACGGCCGCATCGCGTACGCGGAGGCGCAGTTCGACCAGACGATCGAGGACGCGGACAGGGATGTGGTCGTCGCCGTGGAGGACGCGGTGCGGCACACGGTTGCGCCGGCCGGCGTGACCGTGGAGTACAACGGCGAGGCGGAGTTCCCGCCCGTCGAGCAGGGAACCTCGGAGCTGCTCGGCCTGCTCGCAGCGATCATCGTGCTGCTCGTGGTGTTCCGCACGTTCGTCGCGATGGTGATCCCGGTGGCGCTGGCGATCACCGCGGTGGCCACCGCGTTCCTCCTGCTGTTCATCATCGCGGGGATCACCGACATCAACACGATCACGCCGATCCTTGTCTCGATGATCGGCCTGGGCGTGGGCATCGACTACTCGTTGTTCATCGTCACCCGGTTCCGACAGCTCCTGCACGAAGGGCTCTCGCCACGCGACGCGGCGGCCGAGGCCGGCGCGTCCGCCGGGCGGGCCGTGCTGTTCGCCGGCCTGACCGTGGCGATCTCCGTCAGCGGGCTCGCACTCATCGGCCTGGACTTCGTCACCAAGCTCGGCATCGGCAGCGCCCTCGGCGTCCTCACCACGGTGCTGATCGCGAACTCCCTGTTGCTGGCCGTCCTGGCCCTGCTCGGGCACAAGATCGACCGGCTGAAGGTGCCCTTCCTCCGCCAGGTGGACGACTCCGAGGCCGGGCGGGAGAACACGCCCGTCGCCCGGTGGGGCCGGTTCGTGACCAGGCACGCACGCGTGGTCTTCCCGGCCGTGCTGCTCGTGATCATCGGCCTTGCGTCCACATCGATGCTCGTACGCCTCGGCGCCGCAGACCAGGGCACGCAGCCCACCGAGCAGACCAGCCGCCGGGCGTACGACCTGCTCGCGGACGGGTTCGGGCCCGGCTTCAACGGACCCGTCCCTGTCGTCGTGGACGTCAACGGCGACGCGCAGGCGCCGCAGCGGATCTACGACGACGTACGGGGCATCCCCGGCGTCGCCTCCGTGGCCAAGCCGCAGTTCAACGACGAGGACACGGTCGCGTTGGTCTTCGTCACGCCCGACTCCGCTCCCCAGGACGAGCAGACGGACACGCTCGTCGACCGCATTCGCGACGACGTGGTTCCGGCCGCCACGGCCGGCGGCGACGCGGTCGCCTACGTGTCCGGCCAGACGGCGGCGTTCAAGGACATCGCCGAGCAGATCGTGCAACGGATGCCACTGTTCCTGCTCTTCATCATCGGCGTCACGTTCATCGTGCTGGCGATGGCTTTCCGGTCCATCGTCATCTCCATCAAGGCGGCCATCACCACGATCTTCTCCGCCTTCGTCGGGTTCGGAGTGCTGACGCTCGTCGTCCAGGAAGGGCACCTCCTCGGCCTGACCGGGCTCGACGTGACCGGGCCGATCGAGACGTTCGTCCCACCGATCGCTTTCGCCATCCTGTTCGGCCTGTCCATGGACTACGAGGTCTTCCTCATGAGCCGGATCCGTGAGGAGCACGTGCACGGGCTCAGGACACGGGAGGCAACCGAGCACGGAATCGCCGCCATCGGCCGGGTGGTCGTCGCCGCTGCGCTCATCATGTCCACCGTCTTCGCGGCCTTCGTGCTCAGCGCCGACCGAGTCCCGAAGGAGTTCGGCCTCCTCCTCGCCGTGGCCATCCTCACCGACGCGCTGATCGTACGAATGACACTCGTGCCGGCGTTCCTCACGCTGATGGGCGAACGGTCGTGGTACATCCCGCGCTGGCTCGACCGCCTGCTCCCCAACGTGACCATCGAGCCGCCGCACGCCGGAACCCCGCCGGCGCCCCCCGACGTACGGGCCCCCGCGCCACGCGCACCGTCGCCCCGACCCGAACCGAGCGAACCCGCACCCCCGGGGTCGCCCCGGCACCGGAGATGACAGCTGTCGGCCGAACGCGGCTGGATGGTGCCCGCGTACACGCTCCCCCCCGGACGCTCAGGACGTGACGATCATGCGCGCGCTCGCCACGCAGACCTTCAGCCGCGACCACGTCGACACCCTCACGCAGCACATCGAGGAGGCGCGACCCTTGCGAGCAAGGGGAGAGCGCACGCATCGGAGCGGAAGAAGGTCGTGACGGGCTCAGGCCACTGACCATGCCGTTCCGCTCCACAACGGCACTCGCGGTGAGGAGGGCTGCGGCCCCTCCGGCGTGCAGGCTGCCTTCCGGCAGGGTCGTGGACATGGTCCAGACGTGAGGTGACGTCGTCGGCTCCTGCCGGCCGGGCGTGGCCGCACTCGGCTACGGACGCTGAGCACGGGTCGGACAGCTCACACCGGGACGTGCTCGACCGTGTCGCTCAGGCAAGGAGATCAGAGTCGGAGCCACACAACCGCGCTGCCAGTCCGGCCCCTGTGCATGGCGCGGTGTGGACGGCTGTCGTAGGGGCGGCGGCCATCACCGTCGCCGCGGCGCGCGACGCCAGCGCATACGGAGTGATCTTCGGGGCGCTCGTGGCCTCGATGAGCGCACTCACCCTGATGCTGTTCGTCCTGGAACAGCGTTTCACCCGTCGAGGGTCCGACGTCTCCCTCGGCATCGCTCCTGACGGGACGGCTGCGACAGTGATCAACCGTGCTGCGTGGACCACGCGTATGTCCGCGTTCGCCGTCTGGCTGTGCGCCGCGGCGCCCCTGGCGGGGGCGGTCGCGGGATTCGCCGAGAGCGACTGATACCTGGGCGCGGTCCTCCTGTCCATCGGGATGTGGCTGGCCAGCTACCTGCTCGCGCTGGTGCGCGGCCAGGTGCGCCCAGGCGGCCTGTGCATGACGCCGGAGGCGCTGACCCACAGCAGGGAGGGCAGGTGGTGGCGGATCCACTGGGACGCCGTCGCCGGCGTCGTCCCCGCCGAGCCGATGGCTCTCCTCGTGCGCGACGGCGCCCGGGACGAACGGGGCCAGACGGCCCCGTGGGGCTGGGGACAAGAGAAGCGCGCGCCCGAGGGGACGCTGGCGGTACAGACGCGCTCTCTCAGCGGACGCCCGCGTGATCGGCTTCCTCGTCCACGCCTATCGCGACCGCCCGGACCTGCGCCATCAGCTCGGTACTCGAGACTCGCTTGACTGGCCGATCCTGCACGAACCCGCAGGACCACCGTCGGGCTGACGGGCACGGATCACCTCACGACGTCGTACACCAGCTTCTGCAGGCCGTTCTCGTACGACTCGCTGTCGACCAGTGTCAGCATCTGCTTGTCCTTGTCGGTGTCGCTGAACAGCCGCGTCCCCGCTCCGAGCAGCACCGGAAAGACCAGCAGGTGGTAGCGGTCGACCAGGCCGGCGTCGGAGAGGCTGCCGTGGAGGTTGGCGCTGCCGTGCATAATGACGGGGCCACCGTCCGTCTGCTTCAACGCTGCCACGTCGTCGAGTGAGCGAAGGATCGTGGTCTCGCCCCAGTTCGACACTAGGTCGCCTTCGGCGAGAGTCGTCGACACGACGTACTTCGGCAGCACGTTGTACTCCGCGAAGAAGTCGAGGCCCGGCCACACCGGCGCGAACGCCTCGTAGCTGACCCGACCCATGATCATCGCCGCTGCCTCCGTCTGCTCTCGGCCCTTGATCTCGTAGGACTCCGGGACGTGTCGGAGGTCCTTGAACGTCCATCCGGTGTTGCGGTATCCGGGTTCGCCGCCAGGGGAGTCGACGACACCGTCCAGGGAGATGAATGCGGTGGCGATGAGAGTGCGCATCTCCGGTCCTCCTCGCGACGAGAGCGGGTTGGTGCGGGAGTCAAGTTTCGAAGGGTGGCATGCTTGCCGCCGGTGATACCTTGTGCTTCTATGCATAGAGCCTCGAGTCATGGGGGACGATGTGCACATCGACAAGGACTTGGTCGCGGCCTCGGCCACGCCGCTCGTGCTCGCGATCCTCGCCGAGGGTGAGAGCTACGGCTACGCGCTGCTGCAGCGGGTGCGTGAGCTCTCCGGGGGTGAGCTCGAGTGGAGCGACGGCATGCTCTACCCGCTTCTCCACCGCCTCGGGCGGCTCGGCTACGTGACGACGGAGTGGCGGACACCGCCTGGGGAGCGTCGCCGCCGGTACTACGCGATCACGGACGAGGGGCGAGAGGCGCTCGGGGAGCAGCGTCGGCAGTGGGTGACTGTGACCCGTGCGCTAGGTGACGTCTGGCGCGGCCCAGGTTCGCTGCCGATGGCCCTCGGTGTGGCCTGACATGGCCGGCGTGGAGGCACAGATCGCCGAGTGGCGAACGTACGTCGCGAAGGCCCCGGCCGTCGACGGGCGCGACCTCGACGAGCTCGAGGGACACCTCCGCGACCAGATCGCGGAGCTGGACGCGGCCGGCCTCTCCGAGGACGAGGCGTTCCTCGTCGCGGTGAAGCGGATGGGCGATCTCGACACGCTGTCCCGGGAGTTCGCCCGCGAGCACCGGGGGCGACTGTGGAAGCAGCTCGTCCTGAGCGGTGAGGACGAGCCCGCGCGCCAGTCCAGCGGGTGGGTCGAGGCGCTCGTCGTCGCCCTCGCTGCGGCCGTCGCGGTCCAGGTCGCACGCCTCGCTGCCGAGTTCCCCGACGAGGAACCACGGTGGCTGCTGCGGAACGCCGGCCTGTTCGTGCTGCCGCTCCTCGCCGGGTACTTCGCCCACCGACGTCAGGTCGACGCCCGGCGCTGGGTGCTGACGGCCGCGCCGTTCGTGCTCGCCGCGCTGGTGGTCAACCTCTACCCGTACGGTGCGGACTCGGCGACCGAGCTCCTCGTCGCGCTCCACCTGCCCGTCGTGCTGTGGTTCGCGGTGGCCTACCCGTACATGGGCGGCACGATCCGATCGCACGAGCGGCGCATGGACTTCGTCCGGTTCACCGGCGAGTGGGCCATCTACTACGCGCTCATCGCGCTGGGTGGCGGCGTGCTGATGGGGCTCACCCGCGCTGATACTCGAGCCGGTCGATCCCGACCTGCCCGCTCAGGTGGCCGAGTGGGTGCTGCCCTCCGGCGCTGCCGGTGCCGTGATCGTGGCGGCCTGGCTCGTCGAGTCCAAGCAGCACGTGGTGGAGAACATGGCGCCGGTGCTCACCATGCTCTTCACGCCGCTGTTCGCCGTGATGCTGACCGTCGCCGCTGTCACGTACAGCGGGTATGCGGTCACCGACGGAGCGTTCGACCGCGAGCTGCTCGGCGTCTTCGACGCCCTGCTGGTGGTCGTGCTGGGGCTCGTCCTCTACGCGATGTCCGCGCGGGAGCCGGCCCGAGTGCCGGGGCTCATGGTCGCCGTCGCGCTGCTCACCGTCGTGAGCGCGCTCGTGCTCGACGTGCTGGTGTTCGGCACGATGGTGGCCCGGATCGGCGATCTCGGGTTCACCCCGAACCGGGTGGCGGCGCTCGGGCTGAACCTCGTGCTGCTCGTGAACCTGGCGGGCGCCGCCTGGCTGTCGGCGCGGTTCCTCACCGGGCGGACGGCGTTCCACCGCCTCGAGCGATGGCAGACCGGCTACCTGCCCGTCTTCGC
>JBOGEN010000106.1:0-24730 GCA_050743265.1 Actinomycetes bacterium | reverse complement strand
GGGCCCGGCAACGCCGGCGGCATGGCCGACACCGACGCGGGTCCGGGGGACGCGGCCGGCGGGACCCCGACGGCCGGCGCACCGCCTGCCGAGGCGGACAAGGCCGGGAGCACCGAGAAGGTTCCTGCGGCCGAGCCGCCCGGGAAGGGCTGAGTGGGCGACTGACGACTGAACGAGACGGACAGGGAGGAGACCGCCGTGGGCGGCGAGACGTACGAGATCCGGATCGAGGGGGACCTGCCCCCTGCCGTCCGCGACCTGCTCGCCGACCAGCTGCAGGGCCTGTCCGTCAGCGTCGAGCCGGTGGCGTCCGTGCTGCAGGGCCCGGGCATGGACCAGGCCGCGCTGTACGGGCTGCTCGACCAGCTGGCCGCCCTGGGCCTCGTCGTGCTGGAGGTGCGTCGCGTGCCCGTGACCAGCACGCCGGGCGAGGTCACGCCGTGACCTCTCCCCCCACCGACCTCTCGACGCAGGGGACCGGACCCGACGCCGGGCCCGAGGTGGCGTACGAGATCACCGTGAGCGGGCGCGTCCCCCAGGCACTCGTCGAGTACGCCGGGCTGCACAGCGACGTCCGGCCCCGCAGCACGGTCGTCAGGGGCAGGCTCGCGGACGGCCGCGGGTTGCCGGCACTGCTCGAGATCCTCACCCGGCTGGGGCTGGACGTGGTCGGGCTGCGCCGCGGGGCGCGCGATGGGTGACCCGCGCGCGGCCCGGGCCGTCCCGTGGGCTCGCTGACCTGGCTCGGGCACGCCACGGCCGTCCTCGACCTCGACGGCGTACGCCTGCTGTCCGACCCCGTGCTGACCCCGTGGGTGGGGCCGCTGCGCAACACCGCCTCGCCGCCCGCATCTGACCTGCTGGCAGACGTCGACGCCGTGCTGGTCACGCACGTCCACCGCGACCACCTCGACCTGCGCTCCCTCGCCCGGCTCGGGTCGGGGACGCGCGTCGTGGTCCCGCGCGGCTCGGCGGACCTGCTTGACGGCCGCCTCACCGGGCACGTCGACGAGCTCGACGTGGGGGAGTCCACGCGGGTCGGGTCGCTCACCGTGCAGGCGACCCCGGCCGTCCACGTCGCGTCCCGGCGCTGGCGCCGGGTGCCCGCGCTCGGCTTTCTCGTGTCGGGAGCGACGGGCAGCATCTACCTCGCGGGGGACACCGACCTGTTCGCCGGGATGGCGGAGATCGCGGCCGCGGTGCCGGGTCGGCTCGGTGCGGCCCTGCTGCCGGTCGGCGGCTGGGGTCTCACGCTCGGCCCGGGACACCTGGACCCGCGGCGGGCGGCGCTCGCGGCCCGGGTGCTGCGGCCGCGGGTGGCGGTTCCCGTGCACTTCGGGACGCTCCGGATACCGGCCCTGTGGCGGTTGCGCCCCCGGCTCCTCTCACAGCCGGGGCTGGCCTTCGCGCAGGACGTCGGGGACGTGGCCCCCGACGTCGAGGTGCGGGTACTGGCCCCGGGAGGCTCTGTTCCCTTCTAGCCGGGCGGCTCTGTGCCCCTCGAGCCGGGCGGCCCCCTCACCTTGCACGGGTGAACCCGGCCCGCGCCTGCTCGGGCACTGTGGAGCGATGGCTGCGGACGGGGTCGACACCCCGGACATCCTCCAGACGCAGAAGCCCTCGCCGATCCACAGTGCGGTGCGGGTGGCGCTGTCCGCGCTGCTGATCGCCCTCATCTTCGGGTTTCTGATCCCGAGCTTCGCCGACTACTCGAAGGTCTGGGACACGATCACGTCCCTCACCGTCGCCGAGCTCACACTGCTGACGGGGCTGACGCTGCTGGTCGAGCTGGGCAAGGCCGGGCCGTACGCCGTGCAGCTGGACGGCATCGGCCTGGGCAAGGCGTTCCTCGTCCAGGAGTCCGCCGCGGTCGTCTCGAACCTGGTCCCCGGACCGTCCGGCACGGCAGCCAAGTACGTGGCGTACCGGAAGTTCGGGGTGAGCAACGAGGCGTTCGGGCGTGCCGTGGTGGTCAACGCGGCCTGGAGCAACGTGATCCCGCTCGTGCTCCCCGCGGTCGCCATCACGCTGCTCGCGGTGCAGACCACGATCCCCGGGGACGTCCTGCTGCTCGCGGTGGGCGGGCTCGTGGCGTCCGCCCTTCTCATCCTGCTCACGGTGAAGATCATGCGCAGCGAGGACTTCGCGTACCGGTTCGGCGAGCGGCTGGGGCGCATCCTCAACTGGGCCCGCGGGGTCGTACGCCGACCTCCGGCGGAGTCCGTCGGGCAGGCCGTGGTGGGCTTCCGCCTCCAGGTGCTCGACGACGTCCGGGCGCACTGGCTCGGCCTCACCGGCTTCGTGCTCATGAAGGAGTGCGCGACCGCCCTCGTGCTGCTCACGTCGCTGCGCGCGCTGGACGAGGGCCGTGCGTCGATCACCGTGATCGAGGTCTTCGCCGTGTACGCGGTCGTCCGGCTGCTCACGCTCGTCGAGATCACCCCGGGCAACGTGGGGCTGGCCGAGACCCTCTACATCTCGGCCCTCATGTACGCCACCGACGGCGCGGACGAGAACGTCATCGTCGCGGCGGTGTTCGTGTTCCGCATGTTCACCTACCTCGGGCCGATCGTCGCGGGCGGCGTGTGCTGGCTGGCGCTGACCCGGTACTTCCGCGGGCACGACAGGTCGCCCGTCCCGGCGCAGCGGAGTCCCGGCGACGACACCGAGCCCCACGAGCCCACGCAGCCCCGCGAGCCCAGCACGCACCGCCAGGACGGGTCGACGTGAGGCTCCTGCCGGACGCCGCCTCCCGCGGCCTGCGTCCGCTGTTCCGGGTCCTCGTGGTCTGGCTGTCGACAGCGGGCGCGCTCGTGCTGATGGCCGGAGTGCTCAGCGGGTTCGTCGTCCAGGACTGGTGGGCCGCGCTCCTGGGGGCGGCGATGCTCGGCCTGGTCAACGCCCTCGTGTGGCCGCTGGTGATACGGCTCGCGTTGCCGTTGACCGTGCTCACGCTGGGCCTGTTCCCGCTTCTGCTGAACGGCGTGATCGTGGTCGCGCTGGACGACTACGTCCTTCCTGGCCTCGACGTCCGCGACCTCGGCACCGGTATCGTGGTCTCCTTCGGTGTCACCGTGGTCACCGTCGTCGTCACCGGCCTGCTCGCCATCGACGACGACGAGGTGTACCAGCGGCGGGTGCTGCGCAGGGCGGCGCGGGGGGTGGACCCGGCGGGGACGACGGAGGTTCCCGGCGTCGTCTTCTGCCAGATCGACGGGCTCGGGCACGACGCCCTCAAGCGGGCATTGCGGGACGGCAACGCACCGACGCTCGCGTCCTGGCTGACCTCGGGCAGCCACCGGTTGCTCGGGTGGGAGACGGACTGGTCCTCCCAGACCGGCGCCAGCCAGGCCGGCATCCTGCTCGGCTCGAACAGGGACATGCCCGCGTTCCGGTGGCTGGAGAAGGAGTCCGGCCGGCTCATGGTGTCCAACCACCGCTCCTGCGCCGCAGAGATCGAGCAGCGGCTGTCGACGGGACAGGGGCTCCTGCACGCGGACGGCGCGAGTCGCAACAACATCTTCACCGGGGACGCCGACCACGCGATCCTCACGATGAGCGTGGTCGGACGGCGCAAGGGCAGCGTGGGCGAGGGCTACTACACGTACTTCTCCCGCCCGTACAACACCACCCGCACGCTGCTCGTGGCGGCGGTCGAGGTCTTCCGGGAGTGGGCGCAGGCGGCGGCGCAGCGCAGGCGCGACGTCCGCCCTCGCGTCCCCCGGGGCGGCCTCTACCCGCTGCTGCGCACATTCACCACCGTCATCTCCCGCGACGTCACCGTGGCGACGGTCATCGGCGACGTGTACGCGGGCCGTTCGGTGGTCTACGCGGACTTCCTCGGGTACGACGAGGTGGCGCACCACTCCGGGGTGGAGCGGTACGACGCGCTGGAGGCGCTGCGCCGCATCGACCGCGAGCTGGGCCGGATCGCCCGGGCCGCGGCCAGCGCCCCCCGTCCGTACCGGATCGTGGTCCTCTCCGACCACGGGCAGAGCCAGGGTGCGACGTTCCGCACCCGGTACGGGGAGACGCTCGGCGACGTCGTCCGGACGGCGATGGGCACGCACGCCGACATCGCGGACCGGACCGGGGAGCGGCCCGCCGGCGAGGAGTCATGGGGGTACGCCGCCGGCGCCGTCGAGGAGGCCGCTGCCGGCCCCGGCCTGCTCGCCCGCACGGCCAGGCGGGTCGCGCGGCGGCGCCGCACCCCGTCCGGCGAGGTGCTGCTCGGCCCGGACCGGGCGGAGGCGAGCGCCCCCGCCGCCGACGAGGCGGTGGTGCTCGGCTCGGGCAACCTCGGGCTGGTCTACCTCACCCGGGAGAAGGACCGGGTGACGCTGGAGCGGATCGAGCGCCTGTACCCGCACCTGCTGCCCACCCTGGTCGACCACCCGGGTGTCGGGTTCGTGCTGGTGCGCTCCATCCGGCACGGGCCGCTTGTCCTCGGCCGGGACGGGCTGCACGCGCTGGCGACGGGGGAGGTGCACGGCGAGGACCCGCTGGCACCGTTCGGCCCCTCCGCGCCCGCGCAGGTGCTGCGGACGGACGGCTTCCCTCATTGCGCCGACCTCATGGTCAACTCCCTCTGGGACGCCCAGACCGACGAGGTGGCCGCCTTCGAGGAGCTCGTCGGCTCGCACGGCGGGCTCGGTGGTGAGCAGACCCGGCCCTTCGTCCTGCACCCGGTCGACCTGTCCGCGCCCGGGGAGCCGGTGCACGGGGCAGAGCAGGTCCACCTGCTCTTCCGCGGCTGGCTCGCCGATCTCGGGCAAGGGGCGTACGCGGAGGTGCCGCGTCCCCGCGCCGGCGAGGGGATCGCGGGTTCCGGCGACACAAGGGACGCGGGCGACAAAGGGGACACCGGCGCCACGGGGGACGGCGGGGCACGACCCGGGCTCACCCGACGGGGGTGAGGACGCCCCGCGCGGAGCAGCCGGACGATCACGTCACGACGACAGGAGGCTCCCATGCCTGCGCACACCGCGACGGATCGTTCCACCAGCATGGCCGGTCCCAAGGCCGTCACCCACCTGTGGTGGGTACCCCTGCTCCTAGGCGTGGCGTGGCTGATCATCGCGCTCGCCGTCCTGCAGTTCGACATCGGCTCGGTGGAGACCATCGCGCTGCTGTTCGGCATCTTCCTGCTGGCGGCCGGCGTGGACGAGCTTGCCGCCGTGGCCCTCGCACCAGGCTGGCGCTGGCTGCACGCCGCCCTCGGCGCCCTCTTCGTCGTCGGCGGTGTCGCCGCCCTGGTCTGGCCGGACGTCACGTTCGCCGTGGCCGCGCACCTCGTCGCGTGGTTCCTGCTCGCCAAGGGCATGTCCGACGTGATCATCGCGCTGTCCCTCAAGCACGAGCTGGAGCTGTGGGGGCTCACCCTCGTGGCCGGCATCCTCGAGATCGGCGTCGCGTTCTGGGCGGTGGGCTACTCCGGGCGGTCGGCCGCGCTGCTGATCCTGTGGGTCGGCTTCGGTGCCGTGGCCAAGGGGATCACCAACATCCTCGTCGCGTTCCAGGTGAGGGCGCTCGGACGCGAGGTCGCCGCCGGTGCCACGACGGTGGAGGAGCCGGCTGGCGCGGCGGTCCCGCCCCAGCCCTCGGCCGGCGCCCCGTCCGGCGCAGGCACCCCCGGGACGCCGCCCGCGCCGACGCCCTGACCACGCCCGACCCCGGTGACCGTACGCCCGGCGCCGGCTGACCCGACGTGACGTCCGAGCCGCACCAGCACCGGCAGCGCGCCTGGCTGCACCCGGTGCTGCGCAGGGTGCCGGGGCTGCGCGGCGAGGTGGGCGGGGCGCACGTCGCGCGCTCGGTGTACGGGGCCATCGTTGCCCTGTCCCTGCTGCTCGTGCTCGAGGAGGACGCGCTCGGTCCGGGGAGGTCGGCCCTGGCGCTGCTCGCCAGCCTTCTCGGCGTGGCTCTGGCCGAGGCGTACGCCGACGTGATCGCCCATGACGTGACGAGCCAGCGTCGGCTGGACGCCGGCGAGCGCCGGGAGACCGCGGCGGTGGCGCTGGCGGTCGTCGGCGCCGGCCTGCCCGCCTGCCTGGTGCTCGTCGCCGCCGAGGTCGGGCTGTTCTCCGAGCACACCGCGTTCACGACAGCGACCTGGGTGACCATCGCCCTGCTCGGGCTGTTCGGGTACAGCTCGCGCCGGCTGTCCGGGCGGGGCCGGGGGCTGGCGCTCCGCTCGGCCGTGATCGCGGCGGGGATCGGCTCCGCGGTCGCCCTGTTCGAGTCGCTGCTGCACTGAGACGGGGTGCCTGACACCCTGACCGCCGTGGAAGCCTCTCCGGTCCTGCAGGTCACGTGGACCGACCCGGTGACGGGCCGGCGCGGCTACCTCGTGATCGACAGCCTTGTCCGCGGACTGGCCAGCGGGGGCCTGCGCGTCCGCGAGGGGTGCACGCTCGACGAGGTCGCCGGCCTCGCCCGAGGCATGACGCGCAAGGAGGCCCTCGCGTACGACCCGGCCGACCGGTACGTCCCGTTCGGCGGGGCGAAGGGCGGCGTGGACGTCGACCCCCGGGACCCGCGGGCGCGCGAGGTGCTGACCAGGTTCCTGCGGGCCGTGCGGCCGATCGTCAGGGAGCAGTGGAACTTCGGCGAGGACCTCGGCGTACGCCAGGAGACGCTCGACGAGATCGCCACCGAGATCGGGCTGCGCTCGACCGTCGAGGCGCTCTACGCCCGGCTGGACGACGCCGACGCGGCACGCGCCAGGCTCGCCACGGCGTTCGCCAGCGTGGTGGACGGGGTGCCGCTGGCCGACTCCGTGGGCGGCTTCGGGGTCGCCGAGGCGGCGACGGCGTGGGCCGCGCGGTCGGGGCGGGACGTGACCGGCCTGTCCGCCGTCGTGCAGGGGTTCGGCTCGATCGGCGGGGCCGCCGCGCGCTACCTCGCCCGGAGGGGCATGCGGGTGGTGGCCGTGTGCGACAGGGACGGGCTCGTCCGCAACGACGACGGGCTCGACGTGGAGGCGTTGCTCGCCAGGCGCGACCCGTCCGGCGGGCTGGACAGGTCCGCAATGCGCCCGGCCGATCGCGAGCAGCCCGGGGCCGCCTGGCTCGACGTCCCCGCCGACGTGCTCGTGCCCGCGGCGGCCTCGTACGTGCTCGGTGCCGCGGAGGCGGGCCGCGTCCGCGCGTCTGTGGTCGTCGAGGGGGCGAACCTGCCGACGCTGCCCGAGGCCGACGCGGTGCTGTCGGCGCGGGGCGTCGCGGTGGTCCCGGACGTCCTGGCGAACCTCGCCACCAACGCCTGGTGGTACTGGGTCCTGTTCGGCGACGTCGAGCCCACGCCGGACGCGTCGTTCGCCAAGGTCGCGTCGACGATGTCCCGTCTGGTCGGCACGGTCATGGACGACGCCGACCGTGCCGGCACCTCGCTCCGCGACGCCGCGCTCGCCCTGGCCGAGGCCAACGCGGACCTGCTGGCCGCACGGTTCTGACGCACGTGCTGACCCCAGCCGCGCGAGCCGGCTCTCGCGGGTGCGTCAGAGGTACGGGCGCTGGGTGCGCTTCGCGGTCTCGTACGCGGCGCGGGCGTCGGTGACCTCGTCGAGGGTGGACGTCTGCGCGACGGGCACGTCCCACCATGCCTCCGAGTCTGGGGCTCCCGCGTACGGGTCCGTGTCGACGTGGACGACGGTCGTCCGGCTGGACGCGCGGGCCTGCTCGAGCGCGGCGCGCAGCTCGTCGACCGTCCCGACCCGCAGCACGTCCGCCCCGAGGCTGGCCGCGTTCGCCGCCAGGTCGACGGGCAGGACGTCCCCGTCCAGCGCGCCCGTCTCGGGGTCCCGGTAGCGGTACCGCGTGCCGAAGCGCCCGGCGCCCACCGACTCCGACAGGGCGCCGATCGAGGCGAACCCGTGGTTCTGCACCAGCACGACGACGAGCTTTCGGCCCTCGGACACCGCGGTGACCAGCTCGCTCGCCATCATGAGGTACGAGCCGTCGCCGACGAGGACAAACACCTCGTGGTCCGGGTCCGTCTCGGCCAGCGCCATGCGGACGCCGAGCCCGCCGGCGATCTCGTAGCCCATACACGAGTACCCGTACTCGACGTGGTACTGGCGAGGGTCCTGCGCCCGCCAGAGCCGGTGGAGCTCTCCCGGCATCGAGCCGGCGGCGCAGACCATGACGTCCCCCGTCCTGGCTGCGCCGTTGACGGCGCCGATGACCTCGCTCTGCGCGGGCAACGGCTTGCGACCGGCGTCGTACGCGCGCTGCACGGTGTCGTCCCAGATCCGGGCGCGCTCGCGGGCCTCCGCCGCGTAGGCGTCGTCCACCGACCACCCGTCGAGCGTCCTCGTCAGGGCCTGCAGCGCCTCCCGGGCGTCCGCCACGACGGAGAGCCCCGCGTGCTTGGCCGCGTCGGAGGGCAGCACGTTGACGTTGACGAACCGTACCTGCGGGTGGGCGAACACCGTGCGCGACGCCGTGGTGAAGTCGCTCCACCGGGTGCCGACCCCGACCACGAGGTCGCTCTTGCGGGCGAGCGCGTTGGCCGCTGTCGTGCCGGAGGCGCCGACCGCGCCGACCGCACTCGGGTGGTCATACGGGAGCGCGCCCTTGCCCGCCTGCGTCTCGGCCACGGGGATGCCGGTCGCGTCCGCCAGGGCCCGGAGCGCGTCGGCGGCCTCGCTGTAGACGACGCCACCGCCGGCGACGAGCAGCGGTCGGCGTGCCCCGCGCAGCAGGCGTACGGCCTCGTCGAGTACCGCGGGCTCGGGCACCGGGCGCCGTACGTGCCACACCCGTGGCGCGAACAGCTCGGCCGGCCAGTCGTACGCCTCGGCCTGCACGTCCTGCGGCAGCGCGAGCGTGACCGCCCCGGTCTCGGCCGGGTCGGTGAGCACGCGCATCGCGGCGAGCAGGGCGGCGGGCAGCTGCTCGGGCCGCTCCACTCGGTCCCAGAAGCGCGACACCGGCTTGAGGGCGTCGTTCACGGTCACGCCGTACGACCAGGACGCCTCGAGCTCCTGCAGCACCGGGTTCGCCGCGCGGGTCGCGAACGTGTCCCCGGGCAGCAGCAGCACGGGGAGCCGGTTCACGGTCGCCAGCGCCGCGCCGGTGACGAGGTTCGTCGCGCCCGGGCCGATCGAGGTCGTGCACGCGAGCGTGGCGAGCCGGTTGCGCGTCCGGGCGTACGCAGCCGCGGTGTGCACCATGGCCTGCTCGTTGCGGGCGAGGTGGAACGGCAGCGGTGACGGGGTGCCGGGCGGTGCCGTGGCGGCCGCCTCGTGCAGCGCCTGCCCGAGCCCGGCGACGTTGCCGTGCCCGAAGATGCCGGAGCAGGCGGGGACGAGCCGCTGCTGCACGCCGTCGCGCTCGCTGTGCTGCTGGGCGAGGAACGCCACGACCGCCTGGCCGACGGTGAGGCGCCGGGTGGGCCGCTGCGTGCTGCCGGTGCTCATCTGCGCCCCCCGGACGTCGTCATCGGCAGCCGCGGGTCGGGCCTCTGGTCCGTCCAGGTGTCACGCACCCACGCGTGGGCGGGGTCGTCGCGGATCCGCCAGACCCGCTCGTCGTCCGGCCCTGCCATCACGTTGAGGTAGTAGAGGTCGTACCCGGGAACGGCCATGGACGGCCCGTGCCACCCGTGCGGGATCAGCACGACGTCCCCGCTGCGGACCTCGGCGAGCACGTCCACCGGGCGCCCCGGCCGGCCGTACACGCGTTGGTAGGCCATGCCGGGGCGGGCCACCTCGTCGGCCGATGCCGGGCCGTCCGACACCTCGTAGTAGTAGACCTCCTCGAGCACGGACTCGTCCGCGGCCGCTTCGTCGTGCTTGTGCGGCGGGTACGACGACCAGTTCGCCGCGGGGGTGAGCACCTCCACGGCGATGAGCCGGTCGGCGTCGAACACGTCCGCGGCGCAGAAGTTGTTGACCTGGCGGGTGCACGCCCCGGCGCCGCGTACCTCGACGGGGACGTCGTCCGCGGCCCCGTACCGGAACGGCAGCGCCCGGCGTGCCCGCGCCGACGGGACGGCGAACCGCCCTCCCGCGGCGCTGCGCACCGTCACGTGCGAACCGAGCGGGACGTACGCGAAGTCGGTGACGCGGTCGAACACGGAGCTGCGCCCGGTGAGATCGGCGGTCTCCGGACCGCAGGTGACCGTGCACGACCCGGACAGCGGCAGCACGACCGCCTCGCTGGCGCCGGTGTCGAACGTGTGCGACATGCCGGGCGCCAGGTCGAGCACGTGAATCCCGGCGTACGACCAGCCGGCGGCTTCGGGGGTCACGGCGACGGACCACGGCGCGTCCGCGGCAGACCCCGCGGGCAGATGGAGTCCGGTCTCAGCAGCAGGCACGGTCAGCCCCCCTTCGGGGCCAGCAGCGCGGCGGCTGTGTCGACCGCGGCGGCCACGTCGTCGTCGGGCGGGTACAGCAGTGAACGACCCACCACGAGCCCGGTCACGGTCGGCAGGCGCACGGCCCGCTCCCACGCGGCGAACGTCGAGTCCTGGTCGGTCGACACCTCGCCCCCGAGGATCAGCGCGGGCAGTGTCGTGGCGCCGACGACCCGCTCCATGTCCGCCACCACGGGCACCTTGAGCCAGGTGTACGCCGAGGTCGTGCCGAGCCCGGACGCGACGGACACCGCGCGCACCATGGCGTCCGGGCTGAGGTCGTTGCGCAGCCGCCCCGCGACCCGCTGTGCCCAGAAGGGCTCCACCATCGCGACGAGCCGGCGCGCGGACAGGGCGTCCACGGCGCGGGCGGCCTGCTCCAGCGTGCGAGCGGTGGCCGGGTCGTCCGGGTCGATCCGGAGCAGCATCTTCCCGCCCTGCAGCCCGGACGCGTCGATGCCCGCAGCGTCGTACGCGGTGAACCTGTCGTCGACCTCGAACGCGGAGCCGGCCAGCCCGCCCCGGTTCATCGAGCCGAGCACGACCTTGCCGTGGAGGGCACCGAGCAGCAGCAGGTCCTCGACCACGTCAGGCGTGCCGAGGAGCCCGTCGACCCCGGGGCGGGCCAGCGCGGTCACCAGCCGGTCGAGCAGGTCGGCGCGGTCGGCCATGGCGTACGCCCGCCCCCCGACCGCCAGCGCGGCCCGGGCCGGGTGGTCGGCGGTGAGCACGAGCAGCCGCCCCCGGTCGGGCACGGGGGAGGCGGGTCGGCGTCGGGCAGCCGCCGCCTCGGCGACGGCCTCCGGACGGCGCATCCGGGTCTCGGCAAGGGCGGCGAGCCGGTCCTCACGCACGGCCCACGCCCTCCTGGTGCTCGCCGAGGGCGGCCTCGACCTCGTCCGTCGTCGGCATGGCCTCCGAGCACGCGAGGCGGGACGCCACGATCGCACCGGCCGTGTTCGCGAACCGGAGCACCCGCTCCAGCGGCCAGCCCTCGAGTAGTCCGTGGCAGAGCGCGCCGCCGAAGGCGTCCCCGGCGCCCAGCCCGTTCACCACGTCGACCTGGACGGGTGGCACGTGGACCGGCCCGCTCTCGTCCAGGCCGAGCACACCGTCGGCGCCTTGCTTGACCACGGCGAGATCGACCCCCGCGTCGCGCAGACCCTGTGCCGCGGCCTGCGGGTCCCGGGTGCCGACCGCGACCTCGCACTCGTCCACGTTGCCGACGGCCACAGTGACGAGCCGCAGCGCCTCCTTCACGTACGGCGTGGCCGTCTCGGGCGACGGCCAGAACATCGGGCGCCAGTCGAGGTCGAGCACGGTGAGCCCGCGCCGTCCCCGTGCCTCCAGGGCGGCTAGCGTCGCGGACCGGCTCGGCTCCTGGGACAGCCCCGTGGTGGTCACCCAGAACACACCCGCCTCGCGGACCGCGTCGAGGTCGAGCTCGTCCGCACGGATCTCGAGGTCGGGCGCCTTCGGCTCGCGGTAGAAGTACAGCGGGAAATAGTCGGGTGGGAAGATCTCGCAGAACGCCACCGGGGTCGGCAGGTGCGGCACCGACGTCACGTACCTGTCGTCGACCCCGTAGCCGCGCAGCGCGGCGTGGATGAACCGGCCGAACGGGTCGTCGCCGGTCCGGGTGACGACCGCCGACCGCCTCCCGTGCCGCGCTGCCGCCACGGCGACGTTCGTCGCGGTACCGCCGAGCCACTTGCCGAACGTCTCGACCTCCTCGAGGCCGACGCCGGTCTGCAGCGGGTACACGTCCACGCTGACGCGTCCCATCGTGAGCACGTCCAGCGCCTGGTTCGCGCTCATCCGGCCACCCCTCCCGCCACGTCCGCGAGGAAGTCGACGCTCGCCCGGACGTCGCCCGCCGGGCCCGTGTCGAGGCCGCCGGGCGGTGGGCCGTCGAGCACGCAGTCCTGCTCCAGCACGTACCAGCCGGTGTACCCGGCCCCCTCGAGGGCGCGGAGGATCCTGGCCACGTCCACGTCACCCTGCCCGAGCGGCCGGTACAGCCCGTGACGGACGGCCGCGGCATAGCTGACCTCGCCGGCGCGCACCCGGGCGGCCAGTGCGGCGTCCACGTCCTTGAGGTGCGTGTGCGTCACGCGGGAGGCCGCGTCCGCCGTCACCTCGACCGGGTCCGTACCGCCGACGAGCAGGTGGCCGGTGTCGAGGCAGAACGGCACGTCGCTGGAGTCGAGCACCCGCCGTACGTCGTCCCGCGTCTCCACCATCGTGCCCACGTGCGGGTGCAGCGTCGCGGCGAGTCCGTGCTCCACCGCGCTGTCCACGCAGCGGTACAGGTTCGCGAGCAGCACGGCCCAGCCCACGTCGTCGAGCACCGGCCGGGTGTCGTACCCGTCCAGGCCCGTCGCGGCGGCGAGCACGACCGTGTCCGCGTGGGCTGCGACGAGGGAGCGCAGCGTGTCGTCCAGCGTGGGCAGCGGGTCGGCGCCCGGGTCGTGCAGGACGAGCGGGACGAACCCGCCGACTGCCCGCAGCCCGTACGACGCGAGGAGGCCGGCCTGCTCCGCCGGCCCGCCGGGGAGGAACCCGGCCGGCCCGAGCTCGGTGGCGGCCAGCCCGAGCGCGCGCATCTCCCCGAGCACGCTGCCCGCGTCCATCTGGTGGCCCCACCCGGGCACCTCGCACACGCCCCACGAGATCGGCGCGCCCGCGACACGGTCGAGCAGGCCACGCCCGCCACCACGGACGCCGAGGTCGCTCACGCCGACACCCCTCTCATCCGAGACCTCTCATCCGGACACTTCCGTGACCCGCACCACGCGCTTCTCGCGCAGTGACACATCGGCCGCCTCCGCGACGAGCAGGGCGGCCAGCGCCTCCTCGCCGGTGCACGGGCTGGGCCGGGTGCCGGCGACCACCTCGGTGAACGCGCGCAGCTCCGCGGCGTACGCGGAGCTGAAGCGCTCCATGAAGTGGGCGTACGCGGGCCCGCGCGGCCACGTCGCACCCGGGTCGGCAGAGGTGAGCGGGACGCGGTCGTCCAGGCCGGCCACCTGGGTGCCCTCCGAGCCGCACACCTCGAGCCGGACGTCGTAGCCGGCCCCGTTGTACCGGGTGACGCTGACCGTGGCCAGGGTGCCGTCGTCGAGCGTGCAGACCGCAGCCGCGGTGTCCACGTCCCTGGCCTCGGTGAAGAACGCGGCGCCCCGGTTTGCCCCCGTCGCGTACACCTCGACCACCTCGTGCCCGGTCACCCACCGGACGGCGTCGATGTCGTGCACGCCGCAGTCGCGGAAGATCCCGCCCGACGTGGCCACGTACGCGGCCGACGGGGGAGCGGGGTCGCAGGTGCAGGACCGGACCGAGTGCAGCCAGCCGAGCCGACCTGCGGCGACCGCCTCTCGTACGGCACAGAAGCCGGGGTCGAAACGCCGCTGGAACCCGACCTGCAGCGGGATCCCGGCCTGGGCGACGCGGGCGAGCACCCTCCGGGTACCCGCCACGTCGGGCGCCACCGGCTTCTCCACGAACACCGGCGCCCCCGCCTCGGCCGCTGCGGTGACCAGAGCGGCGTGCGTGTGCGTGGGCGTGGCGACGACGAGCCCGTCGATGCCCAGGTCGCCGGCGGGGCCGCTGCCGAGCAGCAGCGTGGTGGGGTCATCCACGCACTCGACACCCAGCGTGTCCGCGACCTTGCCGGCCCGCGCCGGGTCCGCGTCCGCGAGGACGAGTCGTGTCACCTCGGGCAGGTCGCGGAGGGTCTCGGCATGGAACGCCCCGATGCGCCCCGTGCCCACCAGTCCGATCCGCACGCGCCCTTGTCCCGTCGCCTCGGTGCTCAGACCTGACGATCCTGGCACAGGCGTCGGGAAGCGGCCCGTCCGTCTCTTGCGCGCGTGGCCGCGCGGGCGGAGGATGCCCGGCACGAGCCGGTCGGGAGCGCTCAGGTCCGCGATCAGGAGGCGCCCATGGGGGCGAGGCCGCAGTCCTCGGCAGACCCGACGTCCGCGCAGCAGGGCGCCCGGCAGGTGCTCGACGGTCTGCGGGAGGTGTACGACCCCTGCTGCCGCGAGAAGGGCATCTCGGTCGTCGATATGGGGCTGGTCCGCAGTGTGGACATGGCGGACGGCGTGGTGCGGGTCGAGCTGCTGCTCACGTCCGGGTGGTGCCCGTTCGCGTCGCGCGTCCTGGGCGAGGTCGCCGAGCGTGCCGAGGCCGTCCCGGGGGTGACCCGGGCCGACGTCGAGGTCGTCTGGGACGAGGCCTGGACGATGGACCGCCTCTCCGACGACGCTCGGGCCCGCCTCACCTTCCTCCCGATGCCGGCGCAGGTCGCCGACCGGGAGGCGTACGTCCGCGCGCACGACCGCAGGGAGACAGAGGACTCGTAGCACGAGCCGGGAGGGACGTCCGATGATCGGTGACGCGTTCGTGTTCGACGGGGTCGCCCACGTCTTCAACTTCGAGGACAAGAACGCCTTCGGCGACCCCGGGCGGATGTTCTCGAACCACCTGTACGCCTTCCACCAGGCGCTGACGCCGGACGACGCGACCCACCTGCCGCCCGAGGAGTTCCTGCGTACCTGGACGGTCGAGGACATCCGGCGCATGGTCTACGACGAGTCCGACACGGACATGCTCATCGCGATGCCGCTGCCGCTGACCGACCTGTACCGGGACGGCCTGTCCCCGTGGACGGAGTGCGCCGAGCTCGCCTCGCGCGACCCGGATAAGACGGTGTTCTGGGGCAGCGTGAACCCGCTCGAGGGCCGCAAGGCGCTGGACGAGATGGAGCGCCAGGTCGGCGAGTTCAACGCCCGGGCATTCAAGTTCTACAACGTGCGGTACGACTACGGCTCGCCGTTCCCGTGGCGTATGGACGACCCCCAGGTCGCGTTCCCGGTCTTCGAGAAGGCCCAGCAGCTCGGCGTCAACCTCATCGGCGTGCACAAGGGCGTCCCGCTCGGGCCGCAGCCGGTCGAGCACACGCAGACCTGGGACATGGACGGGGCGGCGGCGAACTTCCCCGACATCAACTTCGTGATCTACCACGTCGGGCTGCCGTTCCTCGACGAGGTGTGCTGGCAGCTCATCAGGTACCCGAACCTGTACGCGTCCCTCGCCGCGACCATCAACTTCCTCGTCCGCGCGCCGCGCATGTTCGCCGAGACGATCGGCAAGCTGCTGTTCTGGTGCGGCGAGGACAAGATCGTGTACGGGAGCGAGGCCCCGATCTTCCACCCGCAGTGGGCGCTCGAGGCGTTCTGGAACTTCGAGATCCCGCAGGACCTGTGCGATGGGTACGGCTACCCGCAGCTCACCGAGCAGGCCAAGCGCAAGATCCTCGGCGAGAACCTGCTGCGCCTGCACGGCATCACGCTGGAGGAGGCCAAGGCCCGCACCGGCCGGTGACGCTCCGCTGATCGGGAGGGACGAGCCATGGCCACCTATGAGATCCGCGTCGACTACGCCAAGACGCTCGGCGAGGAGCCGGAGACCGGGCACAACCGCTGGCACCCGGACATCGAGCCGCGCGTGCGCTGCGCGCCCGGCGACCGCGTCGTCCTGCAGACGAGGGACGCCTTCGACGGCCAGATGGGGCCTGCCGCCACGCTCGACACGGTGGGCGCCCCCGACCTCGATGTGGTGCACCCCTTGACTGGCCCGGTGCACGTGGAGGGGGCCGAGGCGGGCGACCTGCTCGAGGTCCGCATCCTCGAGGTCGAGCCGGACCCGTACGGCTACACCGTGCAGGTGCCCGGCTTCGGCTTCCTGCGGGACGAGTTCCCCGAGCCGTTCATGGTCCGGTGGCGGATCGCCGACGGCTGGGCCACGTCTGACGACCTGCCGGGCGTCCGGGTGCCGGGCGCCCCGTTCATGGGGACGATCGGGCTGGCGCCCGACCGCGAGCTGCTGGCACGCACCGCCGCGCGCGAGCAGGTCGCCCTCGACACGGGCGGCTTCGTCCTGCCGCCCAGCGCAGCGGGTGCCGTGCCGTCGGACCCGGCGATCGCCACGAGGGCGCTGCGCACGATCCCGCCCCGCGAGACCGCGGGCAACGTCGACATCAAGCAGCTCTCCGCCGGAACGCGGCTCTACATCCCCGTGTACGCCGAGGGTGCCCTATTCTCCGCGGGGGACGCGCACTTCGCCCAGGGCGACTGCGAGACGTGCGGCACCGCGGTCGAGATGCGCGCGACCCTGCACGTCGAGTTCGCGCTGCACAAGGGACGCGCGGCCGCCCGCGGCATCCGCGACACCCAGTTCGCCCGGGTCGACTACTGGGTCGACCCGGTGTACTCAGCCCCGCAGCGGTTCTTCGCCACGACCGGTCTGTCCGTCACCCGGGGCGGCGACGAGCGCGCGGAGGACCTCACCGTCGCGGCCCGCAACGCCCTGCTCAACATGATCGACCACCTGCAGGCCGAGTACGGCCTCTCCCGCCAGCAGGCGTACGCGCTGTGCAGCGTCGCGGTCGACCTCAAGGTGAGCGAGCTCGTCGACGTGCCGAACTTCGTCGTGTCGGCGTTCCTGCCGCTCGCGCTGTTCGACGGCTGAGGCGGTCGAGCGCGGGCCCCGATCGCACGGCTGAGCACCGACGCACCAGCGGTCGAAACTCGCAGGGCGGCGGACGCTAGATCTGGTCCATCCACTTCTGGGACACGATCGCCCAGTCGGCGTCCCAGTCATCCATCCGGCTGCGCTCCAGCCGGCGGCGGACAACGAACCACACGAGCACGAGCACGCCGCCAGTGCCGACGACCACGATGAGCCCGGCGGACACGGCGTTGCTCACGACCTGGGCGTGCGTGAGCGGCGCGGTCACCAGGCGGCCGTCCTCGTCGATCCAGACGGTCACCTTCGACCCGACGTCGGCTCCGGGGGAGACCCGGGCCCGCCCTTCGTGACGAGCGCCGTCCGGGCCACGCCACCGTACCCAGGCCGAGGACTGCAGTGGCGCCCCGTCCGGGTTGGTGACCGAGGTCGACGCGCTCTTGACGATCTTCGCCTGCACGGCGTGCCGGTCCCCGCGCTGGACCTGCTCCGCGGCTGACCCCTTGGCGTACGCCGCCTGGCCGGCGAGCATGCCGAGGACGGGGGCGACGAGCACGAACAGGGCCAGCAGGGCAACCGTCGTGGCCGACTGCAGCCAGTCGGTCGTCCGGCGGAGCGGGTTGCCGTCGAACCCGAGCCGTTCCATGGCGCGGCGGGGCGGCCGTGCGGCAGGCATGGCCCTCACCCCCAGTCGACGCGCGACCACATGACGCGAACGTGTGTGTCCCTTCAGGCTCGTCCGATCGTGGCCCGCCGCACAGGCCCATAGGTCCTGGTCTGGCTGGTCCGAACGGCCTATATCCGGGAGTACGCCGGACGGGGTGCCCGGAGGCGTGTGTGGGCCGCTAAGAGAGCAGCGCGGTCTCCAGGTGGGCCGAGACGACCCAGTTCGGGGCATCCACCACCTCGCTGATGCGCAGGTCAGCGGCCACGCTGGCCAGCAGGTACGCATCCACCCGGGCGAGCCCCGTCCGTCGGCACACCTCGTCGAGCAGGCCGCGTACGGCGTCGCGGGCCGCCTCGAGGAGGTCGGGGCCGATCCCGGTCGTCGCCAGGGCGCGCCCGGCACGCGCCGTCCGCGGGTCGGTCTCGACGACGGGGAACAGGGGCGCGGCCCCGCGAGCCAGGTCGAGACGCACGCGGACGACGGAGGAGCACTCGACCCCGGTGCCGCACACCTCGCCGTCGCCCTGCGCGGCATGACTGTCGCCGAGGGAGAAGAGAGCCCCGGGGACGCCCACGGGGAGGACGAGGCGCGCGCCCGGCCCGACGTGGCGGACGTCCATGTTGCCGCCCCACCGTCGCGGCGGGAGGACCGAGTGCTCCCCGGGCTCGTCCGGAGCGACGCCGATCGTGCCGACCATGGGGACGACCGGTACGCGGACGCCGAACGGCAGCGTGACCGTGCCGTCCGCGATCGAGGAGACCTGCAGGTGCGGGTCCGGGAACTCGTCCGCGAGGAGGCCGAAGCCCGGGATCGCCCCCGTCCAGCCCCAGTCGGCGACCTCGACGTCGAGCACGTCCACGACGAGGGCGTCACCGGGCTCCGCTCCGGTGACGTGGACTGGCCCGGTCACCGGGTTCACCCGCGTGAGGTCCAGGGAGGCGAGTGCCGAGGCGTCCGCGTCGCGGTCGAGCTGCCCTCCGCTCGCGTTCGTCACCTCGAGCGTGAGCGTCGTCCCCGGGTCGACCTGGGCGACGGGCTCGAGCGTGTTGTCCCAGACGTGGTGGGTGCGGGTGAGGTGCATGACGGCGGCTCCTGGACGGGCCGGACACGGTACCGAGGAGGCCGCGGCCCGCGTCGAGGGTGGGCAGCCTGGTCCGCACGGCGCGGGCGTGTTCCGAGGTCTGCGGGGTCGCCTCACCGGACAGTGGGCACCTGTACGCAGGGCGTGGCCCCAGGGGAGAGACGCGCGGACACCGGGTTAGTGTGTTCCGAAGGTCCGCTTTGTCATCTTTAGAGGTGTCGCATGTTCACCACGCGTCCCGAGCTCCGCGGCACGTTCGGCATGGTTGCCTCGACCCACTGGCTGGCCAGCGCCGCGGGCATGTCCGTTCTCGAGCGCGGAGGCAACGCGTTCGACGCTGCCGCCGCGGCGGGCTTCACCCTGCAGGTCGTCGAGCCGCACCTGAACGGGCCCGGCGGGGAGGTCCCCGTCGTGTTCGCGCCCGCGGGCGGTCGGCCGACCGTGCTGTGCGGGCAGGGTCCCGCGCCCGCGGCGGCGGACATCGCGACGTTCCGCGCGAAGGGCCTCGACCGCGTCCCCGGCACCGGTCTGCTCGCCGCGACCGTCCCTGGTTCGTTCGACGCCTGGCTCCTCATGCTGCGCGACCACGGCACGATGTCGCTTCGCGACGTCCTGACGTACGCGATCGGCTACGCCCGGGACGGGTTCCCTGTCGTCGGCCGGATCGCCGAGACCGTGGCCGAGGTCGAGAAGCTCTTCCGCGAGGACTGGCCCACCTCGGCGGCGCTGTGGCTCGACGGCGGGATGCCCACGCCCGGCGAGCTGTTCCGCAACCCGGTGCTCGCGGCCACGTACGCCCGCATCGTGGAGGAGTCGGAGCGGGACGCGTCCGGGCGCGAGGCCCAGATCGACGCTGCCCGCCGGGTCTGGCGCGAGGGCTTCGTCGCGGCGGAGATCGCGGCGTTCGTCCGGGCACCGGTGCGGGACGTGACGGGTGACGAGCACGCCGGGCTGCTCACCGCGGACGACCTGGCGACGTACGAGGCGACGTACGAGGAGCCGGTGACCGTCGAGCACGCCGGCCTCACGATCGCCAAGACCGGTCCGTGGGGCCAGGGCCCGGTGCACCTGCAGCAGCTGCGCCTGCTCGACGCGCTCGGTGTGGACGCCCTCGACGTCTACTCGGCCGACTTCGTGCACACCGTCGTCGAGGCGGCCAAGCTCGCGTTCGCCGACCGCGAGGCCTGGTACGGGGACCCGAACCGGGTCGACGTGCCGCTCGACGCGCTGCTGTCCCCGGAGTACGCGGCGGAGCGGGCCAAGCTCGTGGGCGCGCAGGCGTCGTACGACCTGCGGCCCGGCTCGCCGGACGGGCGCGAGCCGCGGATGGCCGCGCTCGCCGGCGCCGTCGTCGACGACATGCCGGGGCTGACCGCGATCGGTGAGCCGACGATCGCCCCCTCCGGCGTGACGCGCGGGGACACCTGCCACGTCGACGTCGTGGACCGCTGGGGCAACTTCGTGGCGGCCACGCCGAGCGGGGGATGGCTGCACAGTTCGCCGACGATCCCGGCGCTCGGGTTCCCGCTGGGCACGCGGGCGCAGATGTTCTGGCTCGATGAGAGCTCGTCCAGTGCGCTGGTCCCGGGCACGCGGCCGCGGACGACGCTCACCCCGTCGCTTGCCCTGCGCGACGGCGAGCCTGTGCTCGCGTACGGCACGCCTGGTGGTGACCAGCAGGACCAGTGGTCGCTCACGTTCCTGCTGCGCCTCGTGCACGGCGGCCTCGACCTGCAGCAGGCGGTGGACGCGCCGATGTTCCACACCAACGGCTTCCCCAGCTCGTTCTACCCGCGGCAGACGGTGCCCGGTGAGGTCCTGGCCGAGGACAGGCTCGGCGACGAGGTGCTGGACGACCTCGAGCGGCGCGGGCACCGGGTGACCCGGTCCGAGCCGTGGTCGCTGGGTCGGCTGTCCGCGGTCGGGCGCGACCCCGAGACCGGAGTACTCACCGCGGGCGCGAACCCGCGCGGGATGCAGGGGTACGCCGTCGGGCGCTGACCTGCCAGGTCAGGGGATCGTGAACTGCTCCTCGGGCAGGTCCGTGATCGCCATGTGCCCCGGCGCGTGCCCGATCGCGAACTCCGGCCGGGACGCCATCACCGCGGCCTGAGGGGTCACCCCGCAGGCCCAGAACACCGGCAGCTCGCCCGGGCGTACGTCGACCGGGTCGCCGAAGTCCGGCGCGTCCAGGTCGGCAATGCCGAGCCCGGCGGGGTCGCCGATGTGCACGGGCGCGCCGTGCATGGACGGGTAGCGGGACGTCACGCGTACCGCCGTCGGCACGAGGGCCGCGGGCACCGGCCGCATCGACACGACGAGCGGCCCGTGCAGCGCGCCGGCCGGGCGGCACGGCCGGTCCGTGGCGTACATCGGGACGTTGCTGCCCGCCTCGACGTGGCGCAGCGGGACGCCCGCCCGGACGAGCGCGCCCTCGAACGTGAACGAGCACCCGAACAGGAACGCGACGAGGTCGCGCCGCCACGCCGTGGCCACGTCCGGCACCACGCCGGCCGGCTCACCGTCCCGGTAGACCGTGTACGCCGGCAGGTCGGTGCGCAGGTCCCCGTCGAGGGCGAGGGTGGCCGTGGCCCCGGGGTCGCTGACGTCGAGGACGGGGCAGGCCTGGGCGTTGCGCTGGCCGAACAGCAGCACGTCGTACGCGAGGTCGCGGGGGACGGCGAGCAGGTTGGCCTGCGTCCAGCCCCGGCACCAGCCCGCCGTCGGGACGCGCAGTCCCGCGGCGAAGAGGGCCCGCGCGTCGGCCGGTGACAGGCTGCCCGGGTCGTCCGGCGGGTCGGGCGCTGCCGGGGCGGTGTCGGGCGCCATGCGTACGCTCAGCCCCAGATGTCGCCCAGGCTGCCGAGCGACTGGTAGCCCAGGTACAGGGTGACGAGCCACGCGACGACGCCCAGCCCGGCAAGCCAGAGCGGGTACCGGTAGCCGTGCAGGAGGTCGCGTCGGCGCAGCGCGACCCAGAGCAGGACGCCGACGCCGACCGGCAGGATCAGCCCGTTGAACGCGCCCGCGAAGATGAGCAGCGAGACGGGGGCTTCGCCGAACACGACGAATGCGGCCCCGGTCACCACGATGAACAGGACCGTGAGCAGGTTTCGCCGCTTCTCCAGCGCGGGCGAGAACCCGCTGACGAACGACACCGACGTGTACGAGGCGCCGATCACGGACGTGACGGCGGCCGCCCACAGGATGAGCCCGAACAGGCGGAGGCCGATGTCGCCGGCCGCATCCGAGAAGGCTGCGGCCGGCGGGTTCTCCGCACCCGCGATCGAGGCACCGCCGGCGACGACGCCGAGCACCGCGAGGAACAGCAGCACGCGCATCAGGCCGGTGACGAGGACGCCGGTGACCGACCCGCGCGAGATCTCCCGCACGTGCTCCGGACCGGTGATGCCGGCGTCCACGATGCGGTGCGCGCCGGAGTACGTGATGTAGCCGCCGACCGTGCCGCCGATCAGCGTGGTGATGACGAGGAAGTCGACCGTGTCCGGGACCGCGGCGTTGCGCAGCGCGTCCCCGACGGGCGGGCCGGACACGAACGCGACGTACAGCGTGAGCGCGAGCATGAGGAAGCCGAGGACGACCACCACGCGGTCCATCGCGAGCCCCACCCGGCGGGACAGGAAGATGCCGATCGCGAGCAGCGCGGACAGGGTGCCGCCCACCCGGGGGTCGAGGCCGAACATCGCGTCCGTGCCGAGGCCGGTGCCGGCCACGTTGCCGACGTTGAAGACCAGGCCGCCGAGCACGACGAGGCCGGCGAGCAGGTAACCCGCGCCAGGGACCACGCGGTTGCCCAGATCCTGGGCGCGCATGCCGGACACGCCGATGACCCGCCACACGTTGAGCTGGATGGCGACGTCCACCAGCACGGAGATCACGATGGCGAACGCGAACGCGGCGCCGAGCTGGGCGGTGAACTCGGTGGTCTGCGTGATGAAGCCCGGCCCGATCGCGCTGGTCGCCATGAGGAACATGGCGCCGAAGAGCGCGTTGCGGCTGACCTTGTCGCGGACGCCGGTCGAGGTGCCGCCGGACGTGGTGCGGGTGCTCACGGGTCCTCCAGGGAGCGAGACGGGACGGGGTCGGGCCCGTGCCGCAGCGCGCACCTGCCGGGCCCCGTCGCACCAGGCTGGGACGGGATACCCGCGAGGCCGCCCCCACGAACGTCACGCACGGTGCCTTTTCGTACCGTTCCTGTTCGTACGGTGGACACGTTGCCCACATCCCGAGAGCGCTCCCACCGAATCCCGATCTGAGACGAGGAGCTGTTTCTGATGCCGGCTCGGTCTGGCGGCAGGCTGGTCGTCGACGCGCTGGCCGCGCACGGCGTGCCCCGGGTGTTCTGCGTCCCGGGGGAGAGCTTCCTGCCCGTCCTCGACGCGCTGCACGACGCGGACGTCGACACCGTGGTCTGCCGCCAGGAGGGCGGGGCCGCCTACATGGCCGAGGCCACCGGCAAGCTGACCGGCCGTCCCGGCGTGTGCGTCGTGACGCGCGGGCCGGGCGTCTCCAACTCCGTGGTCGGCCTGCAGACCGCGTGGCACGACAGGACCCCGCTGGTCCTGCTCGCCGGGACGGTGCCGCGCGGCCACAGGGACCGGGGCGCCTTCCAGGACATCGACCTGCGCGGGCTGCTCGGTGCCACGGCCAAGGCGGTGTGGACGGTGGACGAGGCGGCCCGCGTCCCCGAGCTCGTGGCACGCGCGTTCGCGCTCGCCTGTGCCGGACGCAGCGGGCCCGTCGTGCTCGGCCTGCCCGAGGACATGCTGGCCGAGACCGCGGACGTGCCGGACGTGGCGCCCTACCCCGCCGCGGACGAGGCGGTCGAGGTCGGCGGCCTGGACAGCCTGCTCGCCGGTGCGCAGCGCCCGCTCGTCGTGCTCGGCGGCCCGGGCTGGACGGGGGAGGCCCGTGCGGCCGTCCAGTCCTGGGCGGAACGCTGGCGGCTGCCCATTGCGGCGGACTTCCGCTGCCAGGACCTCGTCGACAACGACTCGCCCTCGTACGTGGGGCCGCTCGGGTTCGGCCGCGACCCGCGGCTGTCGGACCAGCTGGCGGCCTCCGACGTGCTCGTCACCGTCGGCTGCCGGCTTGGCGACGTCTCGACCGCGGGGTACACACGGCCCGCGGTGCCCGCGTCCGACATGACGCTCGTCGAGGTGTCCGCCGACGCGGACCCGGTGGACGCGGTGTACCGGCCGTCGCTGCGGCTGCCAGTAGGCCCGGCCACGTTTGCGGCGGCCCTCGGTTCCTCGGCGCCGGATGCCGAGCCTCCCTGGCGCGCCGCGACCGAGGAGGCGCGGGCGCAGCACGAGGCCTGGCGCGAGCCCGTACCGGACGGGGACGAGGTCGACCTCGGGGTGGTCTTCCGAGCGCTGCGCAACCGTCTTCCCGAGAACGCGCTGGTCACCGTCGGCGCGGGCAACCACGCGGTGTGGGCGCAGCGGTTCCTGCGCTACCGCACGTTCCGCTCCCAGCTGGGCCCGCGCAACGGCTCGATGGGGTACGGCGTGCCGGCCGGCGTCGCCGCGTGCCTCGCTCACCCGGACCGTCAGGTGGTGACAGTGGCGGGCGACGGCTGCTTCCTCATGAACGGCCAGGAGCTCGCCACCGCGCGGGCGTACGGCCTCGCGCCGGTCGTGCTCGTGCTGAACAACGGCCAGTACGCGACGATCCGTGCCCACCAGGAGCGGGCGTTCCCGGGCCGCGTGTCCGGCACCGCGCTGACCAACCCGGACTTCGCCGCGTACGCACGGGCGTTCGGCGGGCACGGCGAGGTCGTGAGCCGCACGGACGAGGTCGACGGTGCCCTCGACCGTGCGTTCGCCGCCGGCCTGCCCGCGGTCGTGGACCTGCGGGTCTCGGCGGACCGCCTGGGCCCCGGGGTCACGGTCGCCGACGTGCGGCCCTAGTCGCGCTCACCGCTCGCTGCGGGTGGTGGCGCGGTCGAGCCGGTCCCGGGCCTCGCCGAGGCGCTCCCCGGCCCGTCGTGCGGCCCGGTCGGCGGCGTCGAGCGCCCGCTGGGCGGTGCGCACCTCGCGGTCGACGTCCTTCTCCTCGGCGCGGAC